>CAYMMN010000490.1:0-2557 GCA_964391495.1 uncultured Flavobacteriales bacterium
GATGCAATTGAGGCGTCGTGACAAGTCAGACAATTGGATGAAATTCCATCCGGTGCTTTTGTTTTGGAGACGACCGAACAATAGCTATACGCATAATGACCGAAGATTTCAAAAAATGATTTTGAAGGTTTGATGTTAAAAAGTAATGAGTCTTTTGTAATGAGTTCGTTCCTGTCAGGGCCATGACAAGCTTTGCATTCCTGTACTTCCAGATCAGGCGAGTCGTAATTTTGTTTTGAAATAGGTGATGTAAAAGTATGTGGTGAATGGATATTTTTTTTACTTTTTTTAATCAACGTATCCTGTCCCATATTGAATAGCGGAATGAAAAACAGAATGACGATTAATTTTAAAACAGCATTCATAACTATTGTTAATTATTGTTGAAGAAAGTCGTTTGGATATTTTTTCTGAAAGCTCACAATGCCAATGCATTTGATAAAGACCAATCCAACCCGGTTTGATTGTAAAAAATGGTCGTTTTATTCCGTTGCTAATTTACTTGTCTGTTATCCCACAGGGAATGATAATGATCATTTCATAAACTGATGGCAATGGATGTGGTCTTCATTTTATTGGATAAAAAAATTCCAACATCATCTTTTGTCGATTTTCTCCATTTTTTTCTTTGTATAAGTACAGTCCGCAATTCTTTGAAATGTTAAGAAAGCTTCAATTAACTGCATTACCGCAATAGGAAGGATGATATTTATAGGTTTAGATATAAATTTCTATATTTGAGAAGACCCTCAACCTATGAGAATATTTGTATTCGCAACCTTGATTCTGTTTGGCATTGAAGCTGTCGCTCAAACCGGCATTATTTGGAATCAGCCTTTTGATGTTGCAGCAGCTGCCTCCGGCAACAACCACCCCAGAATCACAACCGACGCAAATGGAAATCCACTCGTTGTCTGGAGTCACGCGAATCGTGCAATGCTTTCACGCTGGAATGGAACAGCATTTACTACACCCGTGCTTGTAAATCCTCCCGGGATTGATGTGGCCGGAGCAAGCTGGATGGGTCCTGACATTGCTTCCCACGGGGATACCGTTTATATTGTTTTCAAACAGGTGCCGGAAAATGTCGATACCTGTCATATTTTCTGTACGCGATCTTTCAATGGCGGATTAACCTTTGATAGTCCTGTTCAGGTGGATAACATCGCGGATAGTCTTTCTCGTTTCCCAACAATTACCACGGATGAATCAGGAAATCCTGTGATCGGATTTATGAAATTCAATGCGGCTTTTTTGGAATCAAGATGGGTGGTCACTCGTTCTTCAGATTACGGTCTTTCGTTTACAGCCGATACAAAAGCAAGCGGATGGAGCAGTCCGACCTCTGTCATCTGTGATTGTTGTCCGGGTGCAGTTGTGAGCTCCGGAAATACGGTAGCGATGTTGTATCGCGACAACAATTCTGATATACGCGATATCTGGACAGGGATAAGCTCGGATGGCGGTAATAGTTTTATGGGAGGAATGAACATTGATCAAAATTCCTGGGTGATCAACGCTTGTCCGGCAACGGGTCCCGACGGAGTAATCATCGGTGATACACTTTATTCAGCCTTTATGAGTGGTGCCGGTGGAAACAGTCTGGTCTACCGGAGCGCAACATCTTTGTCTGGAATGGCAGGCTCTCAGTCCATTGAACTCACCGGAAATTTTTCCGGTCTGAGCCAACAGAATTACCCTCGTATCGCTACGGATGGAACAGCACTCGCGATTGTGTGGAAACAAAGAGTAAACGGTACTGATCAATGCATACTTCGTTTCAGTGAGGAAGCCGGAACCTTTGCGACTGCGGGGATTGACACGGTTGACCTTGATAATGTCACCAATGCGGATGTCGCGCTTGCAGGCGGAAAGATTTTTGTTGTGTGGGAAGATGATGCAAGTGGAACAATTCGTTTTCGTTCGGGTAATTTTTCTTCAACTACTAATTTGCAAATCACTCCGTGCGACAATGAGATATATGTTTATCCAAATCCTACAGCTGATGAAATAACTGTCCAAAGCAGAGATATAGTGAACGAAATGGTTATCTATAATCTTATGGGAGAAATAATTAGCGATGAATTTCCTGGTAAGAAAGAATTTCAAATGAGTATCAGGCAAGCAGGAACATATTTCGTCAACATGATTTCAGGAAACAAAATTGTGAAAAAGAGAATTTCTGTTCTACACTAAACTAATTTACATTCATGAAAAAAATATTTACTCTTCTGGCTGTTCTGTTTTGGTTTTCAAATGCTCATTCACAAATCAATCTGGCGTCCGGTGTCTCCGGAACAATTACCGGAGCGGCTCAGAGTTTCAATGAAACCAGAGGTGTTGATGTGAATGTGATTTCACCAACTGATCTCCCCATTACTTCGATGACATTACATCGATTTTTTAGTGGATCAGGTGATACTGCATACGTCGGGGCAAGAATCTACAATCCATCGAATGGGATGCTACTTGCATCCAACATGGTGAGTGTATATAACATTGTAAATGGAGCTGTTTCGGTCCCGATTTCATATACATTGGTTTCCGGAATGTCTTA
>CAYMMN010000491.1:0-2551 GCA_964391495.1 uncultured Flavobacteriales bacterium
AGGTAATCATTGAAGGAAATGAAGTAAAGAGTCAGGAGCCTGTAAGTTCACCTTCCGGAACAACAATTTCCGTGAAGAATTTATTTTACAATGTTCCAGCCCGTAGAAATTTCCTGAAATCAAATCCGGTTGAAGCGAGACATATCATCGATGAATTTGAAAGAGTCGCGCTTGCTCACCCGGATATATTCATGTCCCTGCATCAGAATGGACTTGAGATTTTCAAATTACCTGTCGGGAATTTCCGGCAGCGTATAGTCGGTGTTTATGGTAGTCATTACAATGAACGACTTGTCCCTGTTCAGGAAGAAACAACTTTGCTGTCAATATCCGGATTTATCGGAAAACCTGAGTTTTCAAAAAAGACAAGAGGCGAGCAATTCTTTTTTGTGAACCGTAGATTTATCAAAGATCATTATCTGCATCATGCAGTGTCTAGTGCCTTTGAAGAGCTTTTACCACGTGACAGTTACGCATCGTACTGGTTGTTTATCGATATTGACCCTTCCAAAATTGACGTCAATATTCATCCGACCAAAACTGAAATTAAATTTGAAGACGAAAGATCAGTATACGCCATTGTACGGGCGGCTGTAAAACGATCATTGGGTCAATACAGTGTGTCTCCTGCGCTTGATTTTGAACAGGAGAATTCATTCACGGTTCCTCATTCACAGCGTCATCAGCCTGCTCAAATGCCAGGTATAACTGTTAACACAGGTTATAATCCTTTTCAATCTGATCGTTCCAAATCCATTACAGGATCCGGATGGGAAAAGTTGTATGAAGGGATTCATGCTGTAGCTCCATTACCTGAAATTCTTCCTCAGGAAAATGCGGAAAATGAAACTCAGTCGGAACTGCCTTTGGCAGATCAAAATTCCAACACACAGAATCTCCGGTTTCAGCTGAATCAGGAATTTATCATTCACAGGATACCGGAAGGATTACTGATCATTGATCAGCAGGCGGCTCATGAAAGAATTCTTTACGAACGTTTTCTGAATCGTAAAGAGGATGATAAAGGCGGATCACAACAGGATTTATTTCCTCAAACATTGAATTTCTCCAGCTCTGATTTTAACCTCCTGAAAGAACTTGAGCCGGATATCCGCGCACTCGGTTTCGATATCCGTGAATTTGGTGGAAATAGCTTTGTATTGCATGGAACTCCGGGTGGAGTTGAAAAAGGTCGGGAAAAAGAGATCCTGGAACAGGTTCTTGAACAATATAAAAACTACCATTCCGTCTTTTCAACAGGAATCCGTGAAAGCCTTGCCAAGTCACTCGCGCGTAGTTTATCCATAAAAAAGGGGAAATTTCTGTCTGATGGAGAGATGCGGTCAATCACAGAAGACCTTTTGCTTTGTGAAAAACCATCTGCCGGTCTGGATGGAAAACCGTGCATGAGTTTGTTGAAAACCGATGACCTCAGGGATCGTTTTAAATAGAATCATTGCGGAAATTCATCCCTTGGAAGAATTGCCAGATCCAGGAGTGCTAACGAACAGGAAAGTTTCCTGATTATCCATTACGTATGAATTACGAACCCTTTCGTCCCCGTTCATCCAGTTTCCTGCCTGAGGTTGTAAAAAACATCCTCATCATCAACGGGATTATGTTTCTCGCTACCGTGCTCATGGAAAACCGTGGAGCGGATCTGGTAGATATGCTGGGACTGCATTATTTTGAATCCGATAAATTCAGAGTGTATCAGTTGATCACTTATATGTTTATGCATGGAAGTTTCATGCATATTTTCTTTAACATGTTCGCCGTCTGGATGTTTGGCTCATCCATAGAAAATGTCTGGGGACCGAGACGATTCCTGACCTTTTATATTCTTACCGGTCTTGGAGCAGCGGTGGCCCATTATGGAATTCTCTATTTTGAAATGCAACCTGCACTGGCTTTTTTCAATGATTTTATTGCTAATCCTACTCATGAAAAGTTGGGTGCTCTGGTGAATTCGGAAGCTTTCCAGAGTTTTTCATCAAGAGATATGATTGAACATTACAATTCCTTTGTTCATGATTATACTGTTATGGCTGCACAGAATTCTGACGAAGCACTCAAAATGAGCGTCGATTACATGAGCCAATTCAGGGCGGATATTCTGAATGCTCCGGTTGTAGTTGGAGCTTCGGGTTCTGTGTTCGGGTTACTTCTGGCCTATGGTATGTTGTTCCCGAACAATCTATTGTTTGTGATGTTTTTCCCGGTGCCGATCAAAGCCAAGTATTTTGTGATTATCTATGGCGCTATTGAATTGTTCAGTGGTGTTGCACAGATACCCGGTGATAATGTTGCCCATTTTGCTCATCTGGGAGGATTGTTTACCGGACTTCTTATAATCCTTTTTTGGAGACGTGGCCATCGTGGCCGTTTCTGAAACTAAAATTCAAAAAGTGCACAGAACAGCAAATAGTATCCGAGCGTAATGGCGAATTCATTTTCTGATAACCTGAGAAGACAAATCAGTACTGCCGACACCTTGCAAAGGCTGTTGATTGCTAATGTGTTTGTATTTGTTGTAGTGAGACTGGTGAAC
>CAYMMN010000492.1:0-2547 GCA_964391495.1 uncultured Flavobacteriales bacterium
TCCAAAATCTATTCATTTTGCAATCTGACCTGTACTAATGGTACAGCTACAAAAACAATTTCACTAAGAAATGTGTGCAATTAAATCATAGAAATATTCAGATTAAATAACCAAACTATAAAATAAAAACGATGAAATTGAAAATTACAATCCTCTCTGTTTTTTGTATGTTTATAAACGGAGTTTTTGCACAATGGCAACAAACCGTATTGAACAACAAAACTATCGTCAGTATGACTTCGAAAGGCAGCTCAATATTTGTTGGAACCACAAGTGACGGAATATTTCGCTCAGATGACGAAGGAGCGAGCTGGACACAAATCAACAATGGTCTTACGAATTACAGTGTGTTTGGTGTCTGGGGTATGGGTTCTTTTGGTTCTTTTGTATATGCCGGTACGGCAGATGGAACATTCATCTCAAGTGATAACGGCAACACCTGGGCCAATACCGGCAATCTGATCGGTGTGAATGCAGTTTACAGTTTTGTATTCCAAAACAATGATATTTATGTCGGAACGGGAGGCAATGTCTACAAGTCATCCGACAATGCTGTTACATGGAATTATGCCGGCAATGGAATACCTTCCATGTCAAACACTGTTCGATCACTGGTAGGTAACGGCACGAATCTCTATGCAGGATCATATAACAACGGAGGTGTTTATGTTTCTGCAGATAACGCGGCAACATGGATTTCCGCGGGACTGAGCACTTATCCGATCCGTGCCATGGGTGTAAATGGGAATCATTTGTTTGCGGCCACATCAGACACTATTTTTTATTCAGCTGATAATGGAACAACATGGGTAGCCAGAAATAACGGGATCAGTATATTTAATCGCTGGACACTGTGTTTTACCTTTGACGGAAACCGTGTGTTCACCGGTAAGCGGGGAGCGGGGGTTTATTTTTCGGATGACAACGGATTGAACTGGATTTCAGCCGGGAATGGATTGCCCGCGGGATCTTATGTGAACAAATTGCTCATCAACGGAAATTACATTTACGCGGGAGCAGATTACCAGCAGGGTGTTTGGAAAAGAGCCCTTTCAGAGTTCACCGGAATAGAAGAAGCACCGCTGGTTTCATCGGACATTTATCCGAATCCTGCGCAGGAGAATTTATATGTCCACAGCAAAACAAATTCCGGAAAATATGTAGTTACCGATCTTGCCGGGAAAGAAGTGAACGTAAAAATCCTCAGGCAAAGCGATACTGAAACAAGCATGGATGTGAGTACTCTTGCTCCAGGGATCTATTTCATTCGTACTGAAAAATCCCGTGCCGCCGCGAAATTTATAGTACAGCATTAAACTTTCTGCATGTCAGGAAGTTTAAGTTCGGCATGAAGAGAAGGGAATAGAGGACATTTCAGTGAGATCCTAAAATCATCTGCATCATCGTCTTGAAAATAGTTTCCTGATCGGTAATGTTGTATCCTGCATTATGTTTCGGCTCATTCCGCCCGGGCCATCAATAGAAGTTTTATGGTAAATGTATCGTCACCCACCTCTGCGGCGGAATGACCTTGCGTACGGGCTTTCTCATAATATTCCCCAAGCGGGGGTTTAAACTGGAATTGAAAAATCAGAACTCCACAAAGCTATGTGAAGATCCGGTCATATAAACACCCGTACCGGCGGCGGAGCCGAAGTCGTGAATTTTAGTGTATGTATTGTTTGTAACGTCATAGCTAAATGCAGTGCCATGGTTATATCCGCCTCCGAATATTGTATGACCATATATTTTGCCATCAGATCCAAATATCAGATCGCAATTCGGAGAATTTCCGTCATTGCCTGGAGAAAAGTCATACAATTTCTGAAACGTAAAGGATGAAGGGTCGAATTTAAAGATAACACCTGAGCTGTTGACACCACCATTTTCTGTAGTCCCATACTGGATTCCATTTTTTTCAACAAATCCTCCGAATGGATTCATTCCGGTTAGTCCATCAGTAGGGAAATTGTATAAGGTAGAAAACACATCAGTGGACGGATCAATTTTAAAAATGGTGCCCGGAGAACCGGTTAATCCCCCATAAGAAGTTAGGCCGTATAGCTTACCATCCGAGGCCTTGATAATTTTTCCAACAGGCGTCATGCCATCCACCATATCGAAATCATGAATTTTATTGTATGTATTGTTAGACGGATTAAAAGAAAATAATACACCATAGTTATTAGCCCCGCCTTGCGGCGTGCATCCGTAAAATTTATTATTATCAGCAAGCACTAAGCCTGCTTCAGGACTTTTACCGCTTATCGAAGCGCTGAATTCAAATAACATTGAATAGGCAGCACTGCTTTTATCATAGGAATAAATCGCTCCGTCTCCCGACGCACCTCCCGCGGAACACATACCATAATACTTACCGTTATATAATACAGGATCCCCAACGGGAAGTGATCCTTGCAGAGTGGGATCTGTAATTGAAAAGCGGCTGGTATAAGTTGAGTTATTCACATTAAATTCAAAAAAAGTACCGGAGAGTGTAGTGCCTAAGAAAGTATTTGCATCAACAGGTATTATGCTTGTTGGATA
>CAYMMN010000493.1:0-2547 GCA_964391495.1 uncultured Flavobacteriales bacterium
CAAATTGTTTTATTGATAGAAGCAATTCGTGCGATCATGCTCGACTATCAAACGCATCATGGAAAAAGGCTGATGCTTACGATGGCTCCTGAGACAGCGTTTGTTCAAGGTGGAATGTCGGCATTTGGAGGTATATGGGGCGCATATTTACCGGTGATCGAAGCACTGAAAGATTCCATTGAAATCTTGCAGGTTCAGTTGTACAACAGTGGTTCCATGTTTGGTTTGGATGGAAACGTCTACTCACAAGGTACTGCGGATTTCATTGTTGCAATGACTGAAGCAGTAATCCGCGGGTTCACCACAGCGGGCGGAACATTTTCCGGGATTCCTTCAGATCATGTCGCTATCGGACTCCCGGCTTGTCCTTCGGCTGCAGGTGGTGGTTATGTAAGTCCTGCCATTGTGCAGTCCGCAGTAAATTACCTTCGTGGAACGGGTCCACAGGCCGGCACGTATACATTACTGCAGAATGGTGGATATCCTGAACTCCGAGGAATGATGACCTGGTCAATTAACTGGGATGCTGTGAATACCTGCGCGTCTTCAAATGAATACGCGATCAATTATGAAACGATTTTTTCTGTGCCAGCCGGCATCGGAAATGTGACAAATACCTCTGTAGAACTGGGGCCCAATCCTGTTAACAATCTACTGTATTTAAATCGCCAAAATCCACCTCTGAACGGAGAAGCCTTTCATATTTACAATTCCTATGGAGAATTGTGTATATCAGGAATTCTAAATAAAAAAAACGAAACCATTGATCTGAGAGGATTGTCCTCCGGAATATACCTGCTACAATCAGAACATATAACCAGAAGGTTAATCAAAGAATAAGCAATTCCGTTTCTTCTTTTCAAAATTAATCTACAAGATTCCAGTTAAATTATGTTTGCTAATGCTTATGCTATTGCCAGTCAATACACCCATCCTGTATTGCTTTCATTCCGGTACTTCGATAAATCTGTCGAAAGCGGATTAGGCAGCTTCGTGATCATCAACGAAGAAGGCTGGATCATGACAGCCGCACATATCCTTGATCCTCTGTTTCAATTCCAGCAACACGCGATTGAAATTGAAAAATACAAAGCCTCTATGAAGAGTAGTTCTTCTACAGGCAGCAACATCAGCTATTTTGCTCCCAATCCAAAATGGCTGACAAATTTCTCTCACTGGTGGGGAGCTGATCACCACAGGATAAACAATTTCATGATTCTGAAAGAAAATGATTTTGCCATCGGGAAAATAGAGAATTACAATTCGGGTTTCGTATCACAGTATCCTGTTTTTAAAAATCCGGATGTACTGATGAATGGAACCAGCCTGTGCAAACTTGGCTATCCCTTCTACGATGTAAAAGCTACATTCAATGAAGCAAATAACAGTTTCATGTTTGATCCTTACATCTTTCCTATTCCGAGGTTTCCAATTGAAGGTATTTTTACACGAAATATTAATGCCGGAAAAAGTGCCGATAAAAAATTTGATATCCAATACATCGAAACTTCTTCTCCCGGACTCCGCGGCCAAAGTGGCGGACCGATCTTCGATGTAGAAGGAAAAATCTGGGCCATCCAAAGTCAGACCCGACATCTGCCATTAGGATTTACACCAAAGATCCGCAAAGGCAACCAGGAAATCGAAGAAAATCAATTCCTCAATGTTGGCTGGGGAGTTCACATTAAAACAATACTTCGCTTTTTGGATGAGCATGGAGTGAAGTATAGGAAGAGTGAGGTTTGAGTTGGGAGTCGGGAGTCGGAAGTCGGAAGTCGGGAGTCTGTAGTCGGGAGTTTCTCAAAAAACAACTTCGAACTTCGAACATTGAACTTCGAACATCAAACCTGGTACTTTGTACCTAATACGTGATACCAAAATATAAATAACATTTACTATACACAAAATAAAAAATAATGACATTCGAACAATTACATCTTATTGAACCAATTTTAAAAGCATTAAAAACAGAAGGATATACGACCCCAACTCCTATTCAGGAACAGGCGATTCCGGTGGTATTGAAACACCACGATCTGCTTGGTTGCGCGCAAACAGGAACGGGTAAGACCGCCGCGTTTGCAATTCCTATCCTTCAATTATTACACGAAGAAAAACATGCTCCCGGACATCGTACCATCAAAGCTTTGGTATTGACCCCTACACGGGAGCTTGCCTTACAGATCTCAGAAAGTTTCGGAGCATATGGAAGATATACCGGATTAAAACATGCTGTTATTTTCGGTGGAGTATCTCAGCATTCTCAAACAACAGCATTAAGGACAGGTATCGACATACTTGTCGCAACACCGGGCCGATTGCTTGATTTGATGGCACAGAAATTTGTCCATCTTCAGCATCTCAAATTTTTTGTGTTGGATGAAGCCGATCGTATGCTAGACATGGGATTCATCAATGACGTTAAAAAAGTGATCGCCGCAATTCCACAGAAAAGACAAACCTTATTTTTCTCCGCAACAATGCCGGATGAAATTGCGCGCCTGGCTGATACCATCTTAAAAAAGCCTGTTCGAGTTGAAGTGACTC
>CAYMMN010000494.1:0-2489 GCA_964391495.1 uncultured Flavobacteriales bacterium
ATCCTTGATGCGTGAATCTTTCAGACGTATATCACGAATGTCGTTGAAGGCATGGATCATGGTTTCTTCAAGTCCGGAACGAACGATATCGATTTCATCTGCTCCATGTGTTAACACTTTGCGTTGTTTCGCGTCGAGATTTTTACCGGTTATTTTTTCAACTGCTCCGATCAATTCAGAATTCGACATTTCCTGAAAACGCTTTTCCATTCGTCCGAAGTGAACGTGAGAAAGATTTTTCAGCCATTCGAAATAGGAAACTGTTACACCACCGGCGTTGAGGAACAAATCCGGTATGATCATGACATTTCTTTGAAGCAGAATATTTTCAGCATTTGGAGTCACAGGACCATTTGCACCTTCAGCAATAATTTTTGCTTTCAGTCGGGGAGCATTGTCTTTGGTGATTTGGTTTTCAAGAGCTGCCGGAATTAAAATATCACATTCCTGTTCGAGGACTTCGAGGGAATTTGTGAAATTCTTTGCTCCCGGATAATTCAGGATGGATTTATTTTCTTTGCGGTGTTTGAACACTGCTTCAACATCCAGTCCTTTCTCATTATAAATACCGCCTTCGTATTCAGCGATACCAACGATAATTCCACCACCGTCAGAACAGAATTTTGCAGCGTAATAACCTACGTTACCAAGACCCTGAACGATGATACGTTTTCCCTGAATGCCTGTAGTGAGGCCAATTTCTTTCATGTCTTCAGCATTGTTCAATGCTTCGCGAAGACCAAAATAGAGACCCTGTCCGGTTGCTTCAGTACGACCATGAATACCGCCCAGTCCAAGTGGTTTACCTGTAACGCAACCCATCGCATTCAGATCGTCATATTTAAAAGTAGCGTAGGTATCTGCTATCCAGGCCATTTCACGTGATCCGCTACCATAATCAGGAGCAGGAACATCAATCGCGGCACCGATCATACTTTTCTTGATCAGTTCGGTCGTATAACGACGGGTAATTCTCTCGAGCTGGCGATCCGTATAATTTCTTGGATTTACCTTGATACCACCCTTTGCTCCACCGAATGGGAGATCCACAACGGCGCATTTGAAGGTCATCAATGTAGCGAGGGCTTTCACCTCATCTTCGTTTACAAATTCGCTGTATCGGATACCGCCTTTTGTAGGTGTGCTGTGGTGACTGTGTTGAACACGAATCCCCTCGATTACTTCAATCTTCCCGTCTACTTCAAGAGGGAAATAAAATTTATAAATACTGTTACAGGTTTTAATCTGGTTTAACAGTCCGGGCTCAAAATCAGTAAATGCTGCAGCTTTATCAAATGAAGAAAGAACACCATCATAGAATTTCCGGCCATTTTCAATATCGTTGCTCATATTCGGTTTTTTAAAGAAGGCTGCAAATTTAGTCAAGTTTTCTACGGTTTTTCTCTCGAATGAAATTTCTAATTTTTAACTACCTGATGGGGGAAAAATCCTGAACTCTTCATAATTTCACCAAAATTTTAAAATGGAATTCTTAGGAAGATTGTTTATGAGCGCTTTGGCTGTGATCGTGACATCCCTGATCCTGCCGGGAGTTCACATTGACGGGGCATTAACCGCATTGATTGTGGCTGCTGTTTTATCGTTGCTCAACGCGATTGTAAAGCCAATTCTCGTCTTTTTAACAATTCCGATCACCCTTTTATCCCTGGGGCTATTCCTTTTGGTGATAAATGCCGGCATGATCCTGCTTGTAGATAAGCTGGTAGATGGTTTTCATGTCCAGGGCTTCTGGACAGCGCTTTTCTTCAGTATTATTTTATCGCTGGTAACCTCCATCTTCAGTTCCTTTAATTCAAAAGAACAAAAGTAATTCCCATTGAGGAATTGAATGAAGAAGTAAAAAGTGGAACTATCCGGTGATTCCGGATTATTTCATTCTGATGTCTTTTACATTCATCTGAATATTTGTTTTGCCATTGAAGGTGTTTTCTTCGAGCGTGTAACAAATATCAAATGGAATGCGACGGGAAATGAAAGGATAGTATTGACCCATTTGAAAAGCAATTCCATCCAGTCCAAAACGTGTTGTTTCATCCTCAGCGAGATTCAGCTTTAGGTGATTGTTCCCGACAATTCGCGATAAACCAGTATCCCGGACATTTTCAGTGCGAAAAACCGGGCTCATATTTCCGGGTCCAAAAGGAGCAAATTGTTTCAGAACGCTAAAAAATGAAGTAGAAATTTCATTCAGCTTTAGAACAGAATCAATTTCAATTTCCTGTGTAAGCGATTTTTCATCAATAGTAGCGGAAACAATTTCTTCAAAACGCTCAGAAAATTTTGCGAGGTTTTCGAGTTTAAGTGTCAGTCCGGCCGCATACATGTGTCCGCCAAATTGCTCCAACAGATCACTGCAGGATTCTATGGCGTTGTAGATATCAAAGTCTTTCACAGAACGTGCTGAACCCGTCGCCAATCCGTTGGATTCAGTAAGAATGATAGTAGGGCGGTAATATTTTTCTGTGAGT
>CAYMMN010000495.1:0-2489 GCA_964391495.1 uncultured Flavobacteriales bacterium
GCTTGTGCAATCGGAGTTAACCTCCGGATGCCCGCCATTATGATTCCGTCTATTCTGATTTTCGCTTTCACAATGCCCGGTTTCATGGTGATTAATCCAAATGAATCCCGTGTGCTGACATTGTTTGGTAAATATGCCGGAACAGTGAAAGACAACGGCTTTTTCTGGGTCAATCCCTTTTTCGTAAAACGAATGGTAAGTCTGCGCGCTTTTAACCTGAACGGACAAAGCCTGAAAGTGAATGACAAAACAGGAAATCCGATTGATATCGCTGCTGTAATTGTATGGCAGGTGCAGGATACCGCCAAAGCGATATTTGAAGTAAATGATTTTACTTCATATGTAAATATTCAAAGCGAGGCCGCAGTACGTCACCTTGCGAATAGTTGTCCGTATGATAATTGGGAAGACAATGACGCTGTTGTTACCTTGCGCGGGACTACAGAAAAAGTACACGAAATGCTCCTGGCGGAATTGAATGAACGTCTGGGAAAAGCAGGGATCCATGTACTTGAAGCACGGATCAGTCACCTCGCCTATGCTCCTGAAATCGCCGGTGCGATGTTGCAGAGACAGCAGGCATCCGCTGTGGTTGCCGCTCGTCAACTGATTGTTGAAGGCGCTGTAGGAATGGTGGAAATGGCTTTGGCAAAATTGTCAGAAAAAGAAATCGTTCATCTTGATGAAGAACGAAAAGCAAGCATGGTAAGCAATCTTCTTGTTGTATTGTGCGGAGACAGAAATGTTTCTCCGGTAATCAATGCGGGCACTATTTATTAATCATCAATGTTTCATTCATAATGAACTAATACTTCCTGCATGGCTGAAAAAAAACCTTTTGTATTACGTCTTCAACCTGAGATGTTGAAAGCTCTTGAGAAATGGGCGGCTGATGATTTTCGCAGCGTCAATGGACAGATTGAATACCTTTTACAAAAGGCTTTACTTGACAGTGGGAGATCGAAGGCTAAGAAGAACGGATGATAATTCTGAAAATATTTCTATCGAATTTATTTTACTCAAACAAACTTCCCGACTGTGGATTGAATGTCTTTCCAAGATGTTTGTAAGCCAGTTCTGTTGCTTCTCTCCCGCGCGGTGTTCGTTTGAGATAACCTTCTTTGATCAGAAACGGTTCGTACACTTCTTCAATGGTTCCACTCTCCTCTCCTACCGCGGTAGCTATCGTAGTAATTCCAACCGGTCCGCCTTTGAATTTTTCGATGATAGCAGAAAGTATTCTGTTATCCATTTCATCCAGACCGTGTTGATCCACATTCAGTGCCGATAGAGAAAGATGAGAAATTTCCAGATCGATTCTTCCATTGCCTTTGATCTGAGCAAAGTCTCTTACTCTTCGTAACAATGCATTCGCGATACGTGGTGTTCCACGGCTTCTGCGGGCGATTTCATTCGCGGCTTTCGGATCAATACCAATGCGGAGAATTTCAGCGGAACGGGAAATAATTTTCTGCAACAAAGCGGAATCATAATATTCCAGTCGGGAATTAATCCCGAAACGTGCCCTCAAGGGAGAGGTGAGCAAACCTGATCTCGTTGTGGCGCCGATGAGGGTGAAGGGATTAATTTTTATCTGTACCGATCGCGCATTCGGACCGGTTTCAATCATGATATCAATTTTGTAATCCTCCATCGCGGAATAGAGGTATTCTTCAACAACCGGACTCAGCCGATGAATTTCATCGATGAAAAGTACATCGTTAGGTTCCAGGTTGGTGAGCAAACCGGCGAGATCTCCGGGTTTATCAAGCACAGGACCGGACGTTGTTTTTATATTTACGCCCAGCTCATTTGCAAGAATGTATGCAAGTGTTGTTTTACCCAGTCCCGGAGGACCGTGAAGCAATACATGATCCAGCGCTTCATCGCGTTGCTTAGCGGCTTCAACAAAAATTTTGAGATTATCGACAATACTCTGTTGTCCGGTAAAATCTTCAAAGCCCTGAGGCCTGAGAACTTTTTCGAATTCCCGTTCTGCTGCAGGGATCTGATTCGCGCTAGGGTCCAGGTTTGGATTGATTGTCGACATGTTATTGCAAAGGTATAAGAACTCGCCTTTAGCGGGAGTTTCGGTGCACTTTTTCTTTAGGGCAGCTCAATCACAAAGGGTTTTACAGCACAAGAACTCATCAGGATGATTTTTTCTTTCCTGTCAGGCCGTGTGGAAAGACCATCTTGTATATTTCATCCATAAACAACTTCAGACCCACAGAAAACGTGGGAGAATTGAAATTTTCCCTGATATTTTTTGATGAATACAAGGTTTTCCGATAACCGAAAGAAGTTCCTATACCGATCCACCGAAAAATGCTGTATTGTCCGGTGAGCTCAGGCTGGAAAATGATCACGGTTTCAGAGGGTGTGGAAACCCTATGCTTGTCACTTCTCCTGATGTATTCATAACTGGCAGTACCGACACCAAGATTATACGGAATCAGGGAAAACTGCCAGGGATACTGATGATAAAA
>CAYMMN010000496.1:0-2482 GCA_964391495.1 uncultured Flavobacteriales bacterium
ATCAGTACCCTGACAAATGGAATTAATTTCTCCCAATCGTGTGCGCCATTCTTTTGTCCAGATTGGAACGCCGGAAGAATGAAGAGCAGCGCATTTCATGAAGTAATAATTGCTTTGAATATCCACCGCACGTCCTGCTCCCACAACATTACCTTCATTTGTCAGATACAAATTATTGTATCTCTCGTTTCGTGTTGTTGTTCCAAGACGATGTCTCCACACAACTCCTCCATTTGAATCCAGTTTGAGCAACATGGCATCACTACCTGTTGAATCTTCCATTCTTCCGGAAACATAAACGCTTCCGGAATCATTGCGAAGTCCGAAAGAAGCGATTTCCCGTAATGCTGCCGGCTGAACAATTTTTGTTCGTGTTGTATCACCTCTGGAATTGGTCCAGACAAGGCAAACCTTTTGTCTTTGCACACTATCTGAAATTGAGCCGATTGCAAGAATACTGGTATCCGGTAATTCTATTCCGGAAACTCCGGAATGCGCTGATCCTGAATAAATGCCAATTGTTCTTTCAAAAGATTGCTGTGCCGACAAATCAGTGAATGACAGACAGATCAGCAAGCATTTCAGAATGACCTTGAAAATATCCCGCGAACAAGTTGACGATTCGACGGCTTTTGCACACAAATTCAAAGAGTTAGAATGAAATTTAAGAGGCATGTCAAGGGTCATTTTTCCTTTGGGAATCACGCGCAAATCGTGTAGGTTTGTTCGCGCAAATAAAAGTAGCAAATCCTCCCGGAATCCTGCAAAACGGGAAACATTTCAACAAAAGAACACGATTATGAATTTCGAATTGAGCGAAGAACACCTGATGATCCAAAAGGCTGCACGCGATTTTGCACAAAATGAATTGAAGCCGGGAGTAATTGAAAGAGATGAGCACCAGAAATTTCCTGCCGAACAAATCCGCAAAATGGGAGAGCTCGGATTTCTTGGAATGATGGTAGAGCCAAAATATGGTGGCGGCGGAATGGATACCATCAGTGATGTCCTCGCCATGGAAGAAATTTCTAAGGTCGATGCTTCCGCTTCTGTTGTGATGTCAGTTAACAATTCCCTGGTTTGCTGGGGTCTTGAAAATTTCGGAACAGAAGAACAGAAACAAAAATATCTGGTTCCCCTGGCAAAGGGTGAAATCATCGGAGCATTTTGTCTTTCAGAACCGGAAGCAGGTTCTGACGCGACTTCTCAACACACGACTGCTATTGATGCCGGTGATCATTATGTTCTGAACGGAACAAAAAACTGGATCACCAATGGATCAACAGCTTCCGTTTACCTGGTGATTGCACAAACTGACGTCGCTAAAGGACATAAAGGAATCAATGCGCTTATCGTTGAAAAAGGAATGCCCGGATTCTCGATCGGACCGAAAGAAAATAAATTAGGTATTCGTGGCAGTGATACACACTCGCTGATGTTTACCGATGTAAAAGTGCCAAAGAAAAACAGAATTGGCGAAGATGGCTTTGGTTTCAAATTCGCTATGAAGACTCTTACGGGTGGAAGAATCGGTATCGCTTCACAGGCATTGGGAATCGCATCCGGAGCTTATGAACTGGCACTTCAGTATTCCAAAGAAAGAAAAGCATTTGGTGTTCCTATTTCACAACACCAGGCAATTCAGTTCAAACTTGCCGATATGGCAACAGAAATTGAAGCGGCTCGTTTGCTTTGTCTGAAAGCTGCATGGATGAAAGATCAACATCTTGATTACGGACTTTCTTCATCCATGGCGAAACTCTTCGCTTCACGTGTTGCCATGGAAACTACGGTTGAAGCTGTGCAGATCCACGGCGGATACGGCTTCGTTAAAGAATTCCATGTAGAACGACTGATGCGCGACGCGAAGATCACCCAGATTTACGAAGGCACTTCCGAAGTTCAGAAAATCGTCATTTCCCGTTCTATTATCGGTAAATAATTTTTTCATTCTTACTTTTATTAATGCAGATGTACCGTAACATCCTGAAAATCGTATTGCCTCTTCTCCTTAGCGTGTTGTTTAGCTGCACGTCACAGAAAAAGCTGGTTTATTTCCAGGGTACTATTCCACAGCTGAAGGAATCAGACATCTACAAACTCAGGATTTATCCGGGAGACATCCTCTCGATCAATATTTTCACTATCAATGCTGAGGCTTATCCATATCTGGCTGTTCCGGCCGATAAGCCTTCCAGTGATAACCGATCCGCTTACGAAAAAGGTTATGTCGTGAATGAAAAAGGAGAGGTGAAATTGCCGCTCATTGGTTCTGTCTTGCTGACCGGTAAAACAATGGGTGAAGCCACGCAAATACTTGAAGCAAAATTCAAGGAATTCATGGAGGACCCGATTGTCACCGTGAAAAAACTGAATTTCAAAATCACTGTTCTTGGCGAAGTTAACCGCCCGGGAACCTATCAGATTCTCAACGAACATGCGACATTGCCGGAAGTTCTGGGAATGGCCGGTGATCTCAGCG
>CAYMMN010000497.1:0-2478 GCA_964391495.1 uncultured Flavobacteriales bacterium
GTCTTTTTAAGGCGATGATTTTCCTGGGAAATGTGATTTTTCCCTTGTTTTTGACCTTTTTTATCGAACAAAATTCGCCGTTTTTCGTATAGTATGATCCGGTTTTGTGCCCAAATGTCAAAATTTTTGGGAGAAACCGTGAGGCCTTTGCATGTATAAACTCTGGAAAAATTGGTTTAATCAGCTACACTGGACAAGGAAGTGGTTTCCTGTTTTTGTGCTGATCCGTCCTTTGGTGGATAATTTTTTCTGGTTGAAAGAAATCTCTCCGCTGTTGTCTCCACTCACCATCGTTGGTGTGCTTACCCCATTGTTATGCATCATCAGTTTTTACAATCACAAGATGCCGGGTAAAATCCGCAACAGTGTGGATGGCTTGATGAATTCTTATGGTGCCGTGGTTTTTATCAATTGTGTTGTCGTGCTCGTTTATCATTTCTCCATTGATTTCCTTGGAGAGGCAATAAAGTTTGTCACACCGACATTTTTATTTCTGTATGCCCGAAGATTTATTCAATCGAAAGACGATCTTATTTTTATTCTCTATACATTTTTGCTCTCCTGTTCAATTCCGCTCGCGATTTTCGGTTACGAACTTGTCTTTGGCCCGATCCGACCAACCTATTTGTCGGAAGGGCGTGGCGGAGGTTCACGTATTCGCGGACAGTATGGTGACATCATGAGCTACGCTGTATATATCACCGGAGCATTTTTGATTTACAGTTATCTGTATATCGACGGGATGTATTCGCGATGGTGGATTGGCAAAAAGAAAATTACATCCGCAAAAATGTTTATGGTATTTTGCATTTGTTTGCTTGGGTTGATTTCCATCAAACACGTTTCATCCTGGACAGTTTTCCTCTTCCTCTGTGGTTTGATCCTGATGTTTAATTCGAAAAGATCGAAAGGGCTGATCGCGACGATATTCTTCATTATTCTTTTGTTACCCATCTTTGGACCGATGCTGTATGAAAGTCAGATTGAACCCCTGATCAGTAAGGAGATAAATGTTGTAAAAGGAGATGCAGAGGTGAATCGTGCATTCAACGGACGAATGGACCGATGGGAAAATTATTTTGCTATCTGGAGTGATCTGCCCTTATACTCGCATTTTGTAGGGATTTCTTTTACCGGAGAAGAAAAAACACCGGTCATGCTGAGCGGTGGTATGCATAGTGATTATGTCCGGAATTTATTTCTGTGTGGGTTTTTAGGACTGGGATTATTCCTGATGTTCTTTCTGTCTATCTTCAACCGAAATACCCGATTCCGGGTGCCGGAGCGATTTCTGATTGTCTCCTCGGTAGGCGTGTTTATTCTCTACGCGATAAGTACTCTTCCTACCTTATATCTGCCAATGCTGAATTACCTTCTGCCTGTATATGCATTCGCCTTTCTGCCAAAAGCAAGAGTCTATCCGGGTTCTGTTATGCAAACAATACCTCCACCATTCCCCGTTATCTGATGCAGGCAAAAAAAATACTCATCCTCGGAAAATTACCTCCGCCATTCATGGGGCCGGCTCTGGCAACCAGGATTATCCTGGATTCGTCATTGAAGGAGAAGTATCGCTTGTTTCATATTGACACTAAAGCGTATGATTCTCTGAATGAACTGGGGAAGTGGAGTTTTAAAAAAATATTCAGGAACAACGCGATCTATTTTCGGATGCTTCGCGTTTGCATTTCCCAAAAACCGGATTTGGTACTGATTCCAATCTCGCAGGCAACAACAGGGTTTATAAAAGATTCCATTTTTATTCTGATCGCCAGATTTACAGGAAGACGAGTGCTCTTGCAATTGAGAGGAAGTGATTTTAAATCCTGGCTCAAAAGTTCGGCGAAATGGATGCAACGCTATGCGGCGTTCATTCTTCACCGTACTCAGGGCATGATCGTGCTTGGAAAATCACTCCGACATATTTTTGAAGAATATTATTCTCCGGATAAAATTTATGTGGTGCCGAATGGAGCAAATTATAATTTGTCTTTTTCGTTGAAGAAAAATATACCTCTTCGCATTTTGTATCTCGCGAACCTGCAGGCTTCAAAAGGAATTGAAGATGTACTGGAAGCAGTTCAGATTCTGATAAAGCAGGGACTTGATAATTTTCATTTGGATGTAGTTGGACAATGGAGATCAGAAGAGACCAGAGTTAATTGTGAAAAATTGGTTTCGGATAATAAATTACCGGTTACATTTCATCCAGCGGATGCGGGTAAAAAGAAAATGGAATTCCTCGGTAACGCGGACATTTTTGTATTCCCTCCCCGTGCACCCGAAGGTCATCCATGGGTAATAGTCGAGGCCATGGCAGCGGGATTGCCTGTTGTTTCCACCGATCGTGGAGCAATTGCCGAGTGTATTCTTGACGGGCAGAACGGATTCATTGTTCCGGTGAATAACCCCGGACAAATTGCGATAAAACTGAAACAGCTGATCTCCGATAACGCATTGCGTGAACGTATGGGAAAA
>CAYMMN010000498.1:0-2473 GCA_964391495.1 uncultured Flavobacteriales bacterium
GTTGAAGCAAGAGTAAGTTTTTACTCGCTTCATACTGCTTTAAATCACTTCGCGAACCAACTATCTTTGATGAATCCAGGATAGAAGTCTCATACTCATGAATAACAAATACAGTATCCACCTCAAAAACGAAAGTTTGATCCCTATTCATGAGCGCATTCAACTCAGCTTTCCTCATTTTCATTTCCCCAAGCAACATGGATTGCATATTTCGTAACTCATACAATTCCGCCCGGGTTTTATAAATGGAATTAATCTTCTCCCTATTTAAAGTATACCGAAGTTGGGCAACATTTAAAATATAGTTGAGAATTGAATCCGTTTGAACCAATTCTTCAAGCTTTTTCTGTGCAATAGCACAGGAGAAATAACTTATTTTTGCACTATAGAATAACTCATTTCGTTTTGCTTCCCTCCCACGCTTTTCAACTTCCACCATTCCCAGCATGTAATTGAAATTTGCTTTTTGTCTGGATGGATTTGGAATCATTTGCTCTCCTGTAAACATCCACATACCATCATTAAAATTTGAATATGGAACCTGCCATGGCCCTGATGAAAATGTTGGCGGCATCCAACTTTTGGCTCCATTTGCGCTGCTATTTACCGCATCAATCTGGGAATTATACATTGCAAGCATAGGATTCCTGGAATCTATCTGAACAAGAATTGAATCCAAAGAAACGACCTGGGCATTAGCTTGAAATACCAATATCCAAAAATAATTTAAAATTATTAGTCTAATTATTTTCATGTTTTCCTGCAAGAATAATTTTACCTTTTGTTTTCAATTCATGCAGCTTGGTCATTTCATAAACTACCGGAGTTACAAGCAGAACATAAACTGTTGACGTTATTACTCCTCCGATTAAAGGAATTGTGATCGGTAGCATTACATCACTTCCAGCACCGGTGGCCCAAAGAATTGGCAAAAGGCCGAATAAGGAAACAGATACAGTCATTAACTTCGGACGCAAGCGTTGAATAGATCCATCCACAATATACTTTCTCAAATCAGCCGGAGTGATAGTGTCAGAAGAGTTTCCTTTATTCACCACTAATTTTTCCATATATTCATTCAGATAAATTACCATCAACATCGCTGTCTCCACAGCAATACCAAACAACGCTATAAAGCCAACTGCAACTGCTACAGATAAATTCACACCAAAAAAATAAACCATATAGACTCCACCAATTAAGGCAAATGGTACAGTAAGCATTGTAAGCAATGCTTCTTTCATTGATTTATAAGTAAAATACAATACCAAAAATATTATTATGAGGACTATCGGCATAATCATCGACAATGTCTTGTTGGCACGAATCTGATTTTCCCATTGTCCACTCCATTCAAGATTATACCCCTTGGGAAGTTTTTCAAATAATTTATCCAGTTTAATCTGTGCTTCCTTTACTGTGCTTCCCAAATCACGTTCGCGTACATTAAACAAAACAGTTCCGCGAAGCATCGCATTTTCGGAATTGATCATAGGTGGACCTTCAGAGATCTTTATTTCCGCTATGGTTGAAAGTGGGATTGACCCGTAATTCATCGTCTTTACAGGAATCTGATTGATCGCTTCCAAACTATTTCTGTAATCCTCAGCAAATCGCGCATTGACAGAAAAACGTTCCCTTCCTTCCACGGTAGTGGTAAGCTTCATGCCCCCTAACGCTGTTTCCACATACATGTTCACATCATCCACGCTAAGACCAAATTTTCCAATTTCATTTCTTTTTACAACAATGTCTACATAACGACCTCCGGTTATTGGTTCAACATACAAATCTTTAATACCATCAATTCCCTGCAATTCATTTTTCATTTTTAGTGCAAGCGAATAAATTGAATCCAGATTTTGCCCGTAAATTTTAAGTCCAACATCGGTCCTGATGCCTGTAGAAAGCATATTGATGCGATTAATTATTGGCTGAGTAAATCCGTTTACAACTCCGGGAATTTGTAATTTGGCATTCAGCTCATTCACTATATCATCCTTCGTAATCCCATCACGCCATGCTGATTGCGGTTTTAGGAGAATGAT
This sequence comes from uncultured Flavobacteriales bacterium, assembly GCA_964391495.1. GTDB lineage: Bacteria > Bacteroidota > Bacteroidia > AKYH767-A > 2013-40CM-41-45 > JADKJP01. The sequence goes on from CAYMMN010000498.1 coordinate 2,049, forward strand.
CGTTTCAACCATACTAATCGGAGAATTGTCCGTAGCCGTATTTGCGCGACCTGCTTTTCCCAAGACATTCTCGACTTCGGGAATTGACTTGATTATTTTATCCTGGACTTGTAAAATTCGTTTCACCTCCGAATTAGAAACATCCGGAAGTGTAACAGGCATGAAGAGAATTGAACCTTCATCCAAAGGTGGCATAAATTCTGAGCCCATTTGGAACATCATCACAACACCAATAAGAAGTGCCGCTAAATTCGCAGCAAGTACTGTTTTTCTCCACACCAGACACCATGAAAGAATTGGTGTATAACACCGTTCCAGTAATCTTGTAACAGGGTTTAAGCTTTCGGATTTTAATTTTCCTTTCAAAAAAAAAGAGATGAGTACAGGAGTAAGCGAAATGGCCAAAAATGCATCAATGAGAAGAA
>CAYMMN010000499.1:0-2463 GCA_964391495.1 uncultured Flavobacteriales bacterium
TCGTGAAATCGTTTGTTGATGTACAGACTTCAGTTTTGACTGCAAATCAAGGAGTATTTAATTTGTATCCGCTACGATTTACATATCGAGACGGCGTTATACAGTTTGTATTCAACGAAGGAACTGGTGCTGGAGCAATTATGAAATTAGCCACAATACTCGTTCAAGACTCTGATCCAACGAGTATGTCAGTCATGTCTGTAAACACACTGCCCGATACGTTTAACGGATACAATGTTCCTTGTAATGGTGATTCACTTGCCTGTGTGTCGCTGGCAGTTGGTGGTGGAAATGCTCCCTATACTTATGTTTGGGATATTCAGGATACAGCCACAGGCTCTCAATTATGTAATCTCCCCGCGGATACTATTAATGTGAGAATCTTTGACGCGAATGGTTGTTCGCTCGATACTTCATTTATTCTAACCGAACCACTTCCGTTTGGTCCGAATGCAACGCTCTCCGGATTTAACGGATTCAATATTTCATGTAATGGATCCGCAGATGGATTCATTAACCTTAGTGTCAACGGTGGTGTTGCACCAATTGATTATTTGTGGTCTAATACTGAAACTACTCAGAATATCACCGGGTTAGTCGCCAATACTTATAGTGTCAATATCACTGATGCGAATGGTTGCGTTGATTCAGCAAGTTTCACGCTCACAGAACCTCCGGCAATTACCAATACCGTTTCTTCAACTCCGACAACCTGCGGTCAGTCAAATGGAACTGCCTCTGTGACGGTGGTCACCGGATTGACTCCTTATACTTACAGCTGGAGTCCGGGCGGACAAACTACTGCTACCGCAACCGGATTGGCTCCCAATACTTATTATATCACAATTACAGACAGCGTTAACTGCACGCATTTAGATAGTGTGGTTGTGAGCGCTTTACCGGTTATTGCTGCAAGTATTTCTTCTCAGTCTGATAATCTTTGTTTTGGTTCCGCGATTGGTAATGCAACGCTTTCACTTTCCGGTGGAACATCTCCATTCACTTATGTTTGGTCGAATGGTGATACCGGAATTACCGCAGACAGTCTGCCGGCCGGACTTATTTCTGTTACGATAACAGATTCAAATAATTGTACAGGATCAGCATCAACCACCATTACCGAGCCGGCACAGATTGTTCCAACAGTTACCGGAACTGATGCACGATGCAGTGGAGTCAATGATGGTTCTGCTTCTGTTAGTGTTGCCGGTGGAACATCTCCATTTACTTATTCCTGGTCAAACGGAGATTCAGGTTCCTCTTCTGATAGCCTCGGAGCAGGTTATGCAGTTGTGACCATTACCGACAATAATTCCTGTACAGTAATTGATTCTGTGAATATACTTCAACCTTCATCCATTGTATCTTCCATTACTACAACATCACCAGTGAGTTGCAATAGTGGAGATAATGGGTCCGCAACTGTTGCTGCTCCTTCCGGTGGAACAAGCCCTTATACATATTTGTGGTCCAATGGTGATGCTACACCTACAGCAGATAGTCTTACAGCCGGTCAGGTTACAGTAGTAATTACGGATGCAAATGGCTGTACATTATCCTTAAATGGATCGATCACTCAGCCTGTTGCGATTGCGATCAATGCGACTTCAACAAATGTCACATGTTATGGTGATGCAGACGGAGCCGCGAATGCCGCGGTTTCAGGTGGAACTAGTCCATACAGTTATTCATGGTCACCAATTGGTGGAACAGCGGTTTCTGCTTCTGGTCTGGCACCGGGAACTTATACTGTCACTGTTACGGATGGAAACAACTGTACCAGTACATCCTCTGTAGTCATCACTCAACCAAATCAGATTCTTGCACAAGCCGGATCAGATCAGGCTGGTTGTGATCCAGTATTTGCTCTCGATGCGCAATTGGGCGGAAGCGTTACCGGAACCTGGAGTCACCTCACAGGAAATGCAACTTTCAGCAGTATTTCTTCTCCTAACGCGACTGTAACCAATCTTTCTGATGGTGCAAATATTCTTCTGTGGACCATTACCGACGGAACTTGTTATGGATACGATACTGTGCAAATCACAATCAGCCCTGCTGCTGACTGTGATCTGGATCTTCCTTCCGCATTTTCTCCAAATGGCGATCAGTTCTCTGAGTATTATGAAATCCACGGAATAAATAAATATCCTGAAAATACATTCATCGTCTTCAACCGTTGGGGCAATGAGGTTTATAGAAAAGAAAATTATAAAAACACCGACTGGAACGGACAAAATAAAGATGGCGATCCATTACCGGAAGGAACTTATTTTGTTGTGCTTTCTATCAAGAATTCTGATATCCGTAAAAATACTTACGTGGATCTGAGAAGGTAATTGATAGAAGAGAAGAATTCGTTCGTAATATTTTGAAAGCACGTTTGATTGAAGTATAAATAAATTTGCCCATGAAAAGAATCTTGACGTTGTTGATGCTACTGACGGGACTGAGCAGTTATGC
>CAYMMN010000500.1:0-2462 GCA_964391495.1 uncultured Flavobacteriales bacterium
CTAACATCTAACATCTAACATCTAACATCTAACAACCAACAACCAACAACCACTAACCACTAACCACTAAGCACCAAGCACTAAACAAATGAACTTCCGTATACTCCTGCTTCTTCTGATTCTTTTCGCCATTGATCTCTATGTATTTCAGGGAGTGAAGGTGCTTGTGCAAAGCAGAACCGCGCAGACACAGCGTATTATAACCTTTCTGTATTGGACAATTTCTGTCATTTCTCTGGGTGTGATTGTGCTGGCTCAATATGTCGACTGGCATACCTGGCCAAAGGTTCTCAGAACTTATTCTTTTGCCATAATTGTAATTATCTATTTATCGAAAGTTCTCGTTAGTGTTTTCATGTTGCTGGACGATATTATTCGTCTCTTTCGTTTAATTGGCGGTTGGATCGGAATGAAATTTTTTAATTCAGCAGCTCAGGGTGTCGAGACAACATTACGTGTTTCCCGTCTGGATTTTCTTGTGAAGCTTGGATTTATTGTTGGGTCTATTCCATTTTTCTCCATGTTGTATGGAATGGTTGGTGGAGCTTATGATTATCGTGTGAGAAAAGTGAAACTAAAAGCGGGAAACCTGCCGGGAAGTTTTGACGGACTACGTATTGTTCAGATTTCTGATCTGCATACCGGAAGTTTCATGGGACCTTCTCAGATTACAAAAGCGATGGATCTCATTCTTGAACAAAAACCGGATGTGATCTTTTTTACCGGCGACCTGGTGAATGATCGTCACATTGAAGCGGTCGAATTTAAAGATCAACTCAGCCGATTGAAAGCTCCGATGGGAGTTTATTCAATTCTTGGGAATCACGATTACGGTGATTATTATCGCTGGAACACACAGGAAGAGAAAGCCGAGAACCTGGTGAAACTGAAAAACTTTCATGGAGAACTGGGCTGGAATCTCCTGTTGAATTCTCATACTTATCTTGAAAAAAATGGAGAAAAAATCGGACTTGTTGGAGTAGAGAATTGGAGTTCGAGAATGAATTTTCACAAGTACGGAGATATGGAAGTGGCGATGAATGGAATGGAACCCGCTCCATTTAATATTTTATTATCACACGATCCTTCTCATTGGGATGCTGAAATTACCTCCAAGTACCGGCAAATAGATCTCACCCTTTCAGGCCATACTCATGGTTTTCAATTCGGCGTAGAAATCCCCGGATTCCGCTGGAGTCCTGTACAATATGTGTACAATAAATGGGCTGATCTTTACCAGGAAGGAAATCAATATCTCTATGTGAACAGAGGTCTTGGTTTTCTTGGTTATCCCGGACGTGTTGGTATCTTGCCGGAAATTACTGTTTTTGATTTTCAGAAAGCCTGATCTTTGTCCTGATGATTTCAAAAAACCAGATTCGATTTATTACTTCTCTTCACCAGAAGAAATACAGACGCTCAGAAGGATTATTCATCGCCGAAGGGGAGAAGGTAGTCAGTGATTTACTCGATACCGATTGGGAGATTCGTGCCTTTTATTATACCGAACGTTGCAGTTTGCCTTTGTCACGTCTTTCTTCCGGAAGAATTTCCGGTGAAATGCTGAAAATTAGTGAAGAGGATTTGCAAAAAATCAGTGCACTTACAACCGCGCAGTCGGTGCTTGCGGTTGCTGTTGTTCCAGAGCGAAAACTCGATTTCACGAATCTTGCATCCGGACTAAGCCTTGTTTTGGATGATATCCAGGATCCCGGGAATCTGGGAACCATTTTGAGGATCGCTGATTGGTTTGGCATCACGAATATTTTGTGTGGAGAAAATACTGTGGAGTGTTTCAATCTCAAAGTTGTTCAGGCTTCTATGGGTTCTCTTTTTCGGGTGAATGTTTACTATGGCGATTTAGCCGCTTTGTTTGAAAAAAATAAACACGAATTAAAGCTTCCTGTTTACGGTACTGTACTTGAAGGTGAAAATTTATTTCAGACTGAATTAACTCAATCAGGTTTGATTCTTTTTGGTAACGAATCAGTGGGTATCCACCGGGAATTGATTCCATTCATCGATCACAAAATAACAATTCCTTCATTTTACGCTTCATCAATCGGACCTGATTCTCTCAATGTTTCAATTGCCGTCGGAATAGTCTGTGCGGAATTCAGAAGACAGAATACATAAATTATCCAGGCAGTCAGCTGAAAGTGATTTCAAATGGAATCTAGTGAATTTAGATTGAAAAAGGGATATAATTGGACTTTTACATGAAGATTTCTCAGAAATAGCCTATTTCAGGAACTTCAAGATTTAGAATTTCTACATTTGTTAAAGATCCATGCTTAAACGTCTTACCGTAATATTCTTTGTTTTCGCTTACCTGGTGCCGGCTATCGGTTTCAGTGTGGATGTGCATTGGTGTGGGAAAACTGTTAGGGTTGTTGATTTAAATGCATCACACCACACAAAATGTCCTTGTAAAACTAACATGCCTAAAGGTTGTTGTAAGG
>CAYMMN010000501.1:0-2461 GCA_964391495.1 uncultured Flavobacteriales bacterium
ATACTTGGTGGAATCCTCATGATAGAAGCCGTTCTCTTTAAGAAATAAAATGTGTTTTTCTGTTCCATCAACAGATCGTAGAAAACGGGAAAAAACTTTTATCCAGTCTCCCGCAAAATTTTTGAACTGGCTGACAGTTTTACTGGATGAATGCAGCCGATATCTTGAAAGTACTTTGTTCACCGGCAAGATTGGATAACACAATGCAATTCTAACAAGCAGATCATAATCCATTCCAAAATGCAGACTTTCATCCAGCATTCCAGTTTCTTCTATTACTTTTCTTTTGAAAAAGGAAGATGGCTGTGGAAAGGGAATAATCGCGTAATAGCGCAAAGGCAAATCTTTAAAATCAGCTCCGGTAATTTGCTCTTTTCTTCGATTGCCAAAAAGTATCGAGGTGCCGTGCAGTAAAGCAATTTCAGGATTTAATTGAAATAACTCTGCGACCGTATGGAGGGTGTCCGAAACATGCAAGTCATCACTACACAACCAACATATGATATCCCCAGTTGCATGTTTCAAGCCTTTATTGATCGCGTGACTTTGTCCATTATCCTTCTCGCTCACCCAATAACTTAATTGCTTTTCATACTTTTTTATAATTTCTACTGAACGATCCGTACTTCCACCGTCAATGATGATATATTCCAGGTTTGGGTAATTTTGATTCAGGACTGATAAAATGGTTTCTTCCAGGAAATCCGCCTGGTTATAGGAAGGAGTGATGACGGAAATTTTAGGATATTCTTTAACCATTATTGTTTCTTTCTTCATATCCTGTCAGAATTCCTGTAAGAACCATTTCTGACTGGAATTGCTCAGTTGCCTGATCTTTTCGCTGTTAATTTTGCACGGATGTCTTCGTTAAAGAATTCATACAAATCTTTCTTTTCAATAATCACCTTGGTTTGAGGAGGAGAAGATGATTCAATCAATTGATATTCTTCATTGATGGATGATGCATTTCCTATCCTGCGATTGGGAATAAAATATCCGTATTTATCAATCAGCTGTGTTTTGTAAAGAACACTGTTCAGCAAATCGGATTTTGAATGTTTTGAAGGAGGGGAAATTAATGGAAAATCCCCATGGATATAATCGCCTGAAAGTATCGGATTTTTTATACTTTCTTTTTGTTTAGGTTGAATGATGTCATTAGCAATACCTTCGATTTCCTGAATTGATTTGTAATCGAGAAAATAGGTTGGTTTAAAAGTACATTGCAATGCGGCAAGATTCATCACATACCAGTAAAATGCGTTTTGATCCAATCGATCATAGATTCTGTCGATGCACCAGTCGTATTGTTCAACAATACCTGTTTTTTTAACTTCATTGATAAATTTTTCCCAACTCATCCTGTATTCGAATCCGACCGAAAGAAAATCCCAGTTGGTTTTTAATACGGAAATTAAAACCTGATATAAATCCCGCACAATAATGAAATTATAATCCGGTTGAAGAATCTGGTTGATTGCGTTGATTCGACCATTTCCACGTATGAACTTGGTGACTATAGGCTTGTTGGGTTTAGTTAACTTCTTTAAAAAACGAATATGTCCGGATGATAATTTCCCCGGATCACTAACGATATGCGGAGAAGTAGAGTGGTGGTAAAATCCTTCATAATTCAATGTGTTTGTTTTTCGGTCAAGCCAGAAGTATGGTTCGTAATTAATCCACACTGAATTGTATTTTTGAGCAAGCAGGTAACTAAGGTAAAGCTGTATCGCCTTTGTACCCGATCTTCCAACCCCGTAAATTGAAATATGCATAGCGTGTATTTAAATGAAAAGATGATGATTTCCGGCTGTTTTGAAAATGAGCTTAAGTTTATGATTTATTTTTTGAAGCAAATTACCACGCCCTTCTTTCACTTTTATCTCAACTGCACGCTGATCTGCTTTTGTATTAACAATAAAACTGTCATCAGGTTGAATCTGTTTTACCTTGCCCTTTTTCATTTCGGCAAGACGCGTAATTTCATAATTTGTATTGGTTGCGTCATTTCCAAACCCAATATTACTCACCAGATTAATGGTTGGCGTAATCACATAACCGGAATGTTTCCATACAGTGTAAAACCATTGAATGTCCCAGGTGTCAATCTGTCCATTTTTGGTTTTGGTGAGGAAGTCATAATAATAATTTCTCCACTCCTTGTTGGAAGTTAGCAGTGTTAATTTATCTGCGCGGATAAACTGATCCAGGTTTTCCATTTCGAAATCATACAGATCCCATGCTCTTTTCCAGGTAGCCCATCCCCAGGGGTGACACAAACGTGAAAAATAATACGATCCTTTGAAATTGTATTTTTTACCTTTCAAATAATTTGAACCGTTAATATGCATTACGCGTTCATCCGTTTTATATTTTTCGAGAAGTTTTTCGCAGAAATTAAAAAAACTTAAATCCGGCACACAATCATCTTCAAGGATGATTCCAAGTTCATTGGATT
>CAYMMN010000502.1:0-2442 GCA_964391495.1 uncultured Flavobacteriales bacterium
ACTTTTTTCATCTCTGCATCCCTGATTTTCTTACCTATCTTTTCATCCCGCTGGTCAAGGAGCCCGCGAATATCGGAATTTATAAGCAATTGTAAAACTTTTTTCGCGTAATCGTTGTAACGATCACTGATTGGAAGTATGCTTACTTGCTTGGGAGCCAGCCAGATAGGGAAGTTTCCGGCAAAATGTTCGATTAAAAATCCGATAAAACGTTCATGCGTTCCAAGCGGTGCACGGTGGATGCAAATGGGCGTTTCCATTTGATTTTGGCTGTTTTTGTAGGTCAAACCAAATCTTGCCGGAACCGCGAAGTCAACCTGGTTGGTAGCCAGGGTGAATTCTCTACCGATAGCACTCCAAACCTGAACATCGATCTTTGGTCCATAGAAAGCGCCTTCATCAGGTACTTCGACGTATGGAATTTTGGAATCGATCAATACCTGACGGACCATGTCTTCGGTTTGTTTCCAGAGCTCCGGGTTGTCGACATATTTTTTTCCAAGCTTGGAAGGCTCATGTGTTGAGAAACGCATCACGTATTTGTCGATGTTGAAAATCTTGAAATACTTGAGGTACATTTCGTTCACCGCGTTGAACTCCTTCGCGAATTGTTCACGTGTGCAATAGATGTGCGCGTCGTTCATTTGCAGACAACGTACACGCATCAATCCAAAGAGCTCACCACTTTGTTCATAGCGGTAACAGGTTCCGTATTCCGCCAAACGAATTGGCAGATCACGATAACTTGGATTGAGTTCCTTGAAGATCTTGTGGTGATGAGGGCAGTTCATTGCCTTCAGATAATATTTTTCACCATCCATCTCCATAGGAGGGAACATCGAATCGGCATAGTAGGGAAGGTGTCCGCTTGTGAGATACATGGATTCCTTCGCGATATGCGGAGTGCGCACACGCTGGTAGCCTGCTTCCTGTTCGGTTTTCTTCGCGAGTTTTTCCAATTGCTCGATGATCACCGCGCCATTGGGCATCCACAAGGGTAAGCCCGGACCGACATCATCGTCAAACGTGAAAATTTCCATCTCTTTACCAATCTTCCGGTGGTCACGTTTCTTTGCTTCCTCAAGCATGGTGAGATACTCATCAAGCTGACTCTTTTTTGGGAAAGTGATACCGTAGATACGGGTAAGTTGTTTATTTTTTTCATCGCCTCTCCAGTATGCACCGGCGATGTTCATGAGCTTGGCAGCTTTGATCAGACCGGTATCCGGAATGTGCGGACCACGACAGAGATCAATGAAATTTCCCTGCTGATAAAAGGTGATGGTACCATCTTCAAGATCATTCAAAAGATCAAGTTTGTATTCATCACCTTTCTCTTTGAAATAATCAATGGCTTCTTTTTTCGAAATTTCTTTACGGATGTATTTGTTCGCCTGTTTGGCCAACTCCAGCATTTTATCTTCGATCTTTTTGAAATCTTCAGAGGAAATTGCCTGTCCGCCCAGATCTACATCGTAATAAAATCCATTGTCGATTGGAGGACCAATACCGAATTTAATTCCCGGATAGAAAAACTCCAGCGCTTCAGCCATGAGGTGAGCGGATGAATGCCACATGGTAGATTTCGCTTCGCGGTCGTCCCACGTGAGCAGTTGCAATGTGGAATCAGATTTAATCGGGCGCGTAGCATCCCAGACTTCACCATTCACTTTTGCTGCAATAACATTTCTTGCCAGACCCTCAGAAATGCTCTTGGCAATTTCGAGGGAGGTCGTACCTTCAGGGTATTCCCTGACATTCTTGTCGGGAAAAGTAATTTTAATCATTGCTGATAAATCAATTGGATTTTTTCAAAGAGGCGTAAAGGTAGTAAAAACCCTCTTTTTTTATATAAAAATCACGAAAAATATAATTAAAAGTTCGAGGTTCGATGTTCGAGGTTTTGTTGTGTTTAGTCCCCGTCACTCTCAACCGTCCCTCGTCCCAAGTCCCCCGTCACTCTTAAAAGTCCCCCGTCACTCTAAAAAGTACCTCGTCCCGTAAAAGCCGCCTAACTATTTCTCCAACACCCCTTTAATATCCGGTAAAAAGTAGCGGTTGCTCTTTAAGATCTTGCCATCCTCACGGTAAATGGGTTTTCCTTCCTCATCGAGCTTGCTCATATTGCTGCGGTGAATTTCATCGAATACCTCTTCGATTTTGTATTGCAAACCGTGAGCGATAATTGTTCCAAAAAGGATGTACAATTTATCACCGAGAGCATCCGCGATCAGGGTCAGATCCTGTTGCTGGCAGGCTTCCAGATATTCATCATTCTCCTCCTGCATCAAACGATGTCGCAGCTGAACGATTCTTTCTTCAACTAATGCATTTGGTGATTCATGATAATCCAATCCGAAAGTGTGGTGGAATTCTTTGACTTTATTGATTTTATCGAGAAGAGCCATGGCGGGGTTTAGATTTTAGTGGTTAGTGCTTGGT
>CAYMMN010000503.1:0-2419 GCA_964391495.1 uncultured Flavobacteriales bacterium
ATTCATGCCTTCAACGACATTCGTGATATACGTCTGAAAGATTCACGCATCAAGGATCTCAGAACAGCTGCTTTTGTTTGCGGTATCCGTAAACTTGGTGTCGCTTATCAGAACCTGGGAATTTTCCCTTGATCAGTTTGCAACAAAAAAAAGAGGCGGTCACCAATGTGGGGCCGCCTCTTTTTTTTGATCCTTGTTTTTAGATGATCAACATCGCATCACCATAACTGTAGAATCTGTATTTTTCTTTGATCGCCACTTTGTAAGCATGCATGACATGCTCATAACCACCGAAAGCAGCCACCATCATCAACAACGTTGACTCAGGCATGTGGAAATTGGTGATCATGGTGTTGGCTACACTGAAATCGTATGGAGGGAAAATGAATTTATTTGTCCAGCCATCAAATGGCTTCAACTCACCTTGAGTAGAAACCGAAGTTTCAATACCACGCATCACGGTAGTACCTACAGCGCAAATTCTCTTTTTAGCTCCTTTGGCTTTGTTCACAATCTCACAGCAATCTTTCGGAATAATCACCTGCTCGGAATCCATTTTGTGCTTGGTGAGGTCCTCAACTTCAACAGGACGGAAAGTTCCAAGTCCGACATGCAAAGTAAGTTCTGCAAAATGAACGCCTTTGAGTTCAAGTCTTTTCACAAGTGGCATACTGAAATGCAATCCGGCTGTTGGTGCTGCTACTGCGCCTTCATGTCTTGCGAAAACTGTCTGGTAACGCTCTACATCTTCCGGTTCAGCTTTACGCTTGATGTATTTCGGAAGAGGAGTGTTTCCCAGCTGAGTGATAGCTTTCTTGAATTCTTCATAAGGTCCATCAAAAAGGAAACGCAGAGTTCTGCCACGTGAAGTAGTATTGTCGATTACCTCAGCGACCAATAAATCATCGTCACCGAAATAAAGCTTGTTGCCGATACGGATTTTTCTTGCAGGGTCTACCAATACATCCCAGAGACGGCTCTCGCGGTTCAGTTCACGCAGCAAAAAGACCTCAATCTTGGCGCCCGTTTTTTCTTTGTTACCATACAATCGGGCAGGGAAAACCCGGGTATTGTTGACCACCATCACGTCACCTTCGTTGAAATAACCGAGGATGTCCTTGAAATGTTTGTGCTCAATTTTACCTGTCTTCCTGTCCAAAACCATCAGACGGGCGTCTTCACGGTTTTTTGCCGGATGTGTGGCAATAAGGCTGTCAGGGATGCTAATTTTAAATTGGGATAATTTCATTTCTTTTCGATATGTAAAACCCTCTGAAAATCAAATAGGGGCGGCAAAGATAATATACCGCTACCCCCCTTGTAAAGGGTTTGTGAATAATTATTTTTGATTGCCAGGAACTATGAAATGATCTGTTTGTCAGTAATTTGACTAGAGAATTCTATCGGGTCTACCGCATTCTTCAATTTATATTCACCGATACGTGTCCTGCAAAGCGCCGAAAGGTAGGCTCCCGTCCCAAGTTTTTCTCCGAAATCAAAAGCAAGTGTCCGAATGTACGTTCCTTTGGTACAAACCACTCTAAAATCCACTTCAGGGAGTTCAATACGGGTAATTTCAAATTCCCTGATTTCGATTTCTTTAGGTTTGATGTCTACTTCCTTCCCTTGTCTCGCAAGTTGGTAAGCTCGTTTTCCACCAACCTTCACAGCGGAATGTGCTGGTGGAGTTTGCATTTGGATTCCAATGAATTGAGCAGCAATAGATAGGATTTCGTCATTGTTTGGAAAATGCACCCCTGATCGTGAAATCACTTCGGATTCGAGATCATGAGATACGGTATTTGCTCCCAAAATAAAAGTGCCTGTGTACTCCTTTTCAGCATCCTGGATCTCTGAAATTTTCTTCGTGAATTTTCCTGTACACAAAATGAGAAGACCTGTAGCCAATGGATCCAAAGTCCCTGCATGCCCGATTTTCAATTTCCGGATTTCCTTTTCTCCAACATGCCTGCTTTTGTAAAAAGCACTGAGCGCTCCTTTGAGTTTTCGAACAACATCAAAAGAAGTCCATCGATAGGGTTTGTTGATCAGGAATATTTGTCCGCTGATTAATTGTTCCGCATCCCTGATAAAATCATGTACCATGTTTTGGAATTAGAACAAAGTAAGTTCGAAACCCAGGAAATACAGAATCAAGATTGTCCCACCGACAATAATCCTGTAGTAGCCGAATAATTTGAATCCATTTTTCGTCAGAAACCCTATGAAAGATTTTATAGCAAGCATCGCCACAAAAAAAGCAACAACATTTCCTACGATTAACATTTCAATCTGATTCCCTTGAAAACCCCCGCCATGTTTGTACAAATCGTATAAATCTTTCACAGTCGCTGCAAACATAGTTGGAACAGCAAGAAAAAATGAAAATTCAGCTGCAGCCTTTTTATTCAAACCTTGT
>CAYMMN010000504.1:0-2412 GCA_964391495.1 uncultured Flavobacteriales bacterium
GTTACATTGAACAAGTCAGGTGCAACCACCGCTGCTTTGAATGTACAGGCCAATGCTTTCGAATTAGGAATAAAAACTTTTGTCGGAACATACGGTACTTATAATCACAACAACACAGGAACCTACAATATCAATCCTACAGCAGGTACATTTACAATCGGACCAAACATGGTCTATAAAGTGCCACAAGGAACAATGTGGTTCGCTTCAGCTGCTCCGGATGTATTGCTTCAGGGTTCACTCTATGTAAATGGTGGTACTGTAAAAGTCGGTACTACTGCAGGGGTACAAGGTTTGCGTTCAGATCAGAACGGAACATTTGTTCCTTATCTTGAAGTAAGTGCAGGATCATTGATTGTTTATGGTGGTATCACATATGGTGGTGGTTCTACCAATGAACCATTCAGCTTTAAAATGACTGGTGGAAGTATCAGTCTGAATACAGGTACAACCGGAACCAATAGACAGGTATTTGTAGTAAACGATAAAGTAAACAGTGTTTTCAACATGACTGCCGGTACTATCACTATTGAAAAACCAAATATTACCGGTGTTGCAACTATCGACGTTTCGATTCCGGGAACATTGGGTACAGTAACAACTACAGGTGGAACAATTGTATTTGGTACAACAAATACTGCTAATGGTGCCATCTTTAATTTCAAACCTTATCCAAGTGCTACTTATCAGAATTTTAAAATTACGGGTAATTCAGCACGTACAGGGACACTTGCCACTTCTACAGGAACAACACAGAATTTCAAACTGCTGAGCTTGTATATTGATGTCAACAAGACGTTTGACATCCGTTCAGTATCCGGTGCCACAGGGGACTCAAAAACAATGACTCTTACTTCTACCGCGAATGGTGTTGATGCTCTTTACAACAATGGAACATTCACAGCGAGAACAAGTACAGTTACGTTTAATCCTACCGGTGCCCAGGCGATTGGGGGAACCAATGTGACTACTTTCTATAACCTTTCCATTAATAATTCAAACCACATTACCTTGAATAAACCTGCGCAGGTATCAAACTTCCTGTCAATGGTAAATGGAAAGCTTCTGACTACTAATACAAATGTGCTTACTTGTATGAGCGCCGCGAATGCAAACATCGGATCCGTATCTTCTTATGTTGACGGCCCGATGATTCATACCATTGCTACCGCGTCGAATACCACAAAGACTTATCCTATCGGTAAATCCGGAGCTTACAGAGCTGTTGTGTTAACCGCGCAGCATACAAACGCGACTTCGGTTACTTATCGCGCTGAAATTTTCAATTCAGCAGCATCAGGATTGCCTTATACTTTGCCTCCGTCCATTTCAAATGTATCCAATGTACGCTATGTGCAATTTACCCGTCAGAACGTTGCCAATTTCAGTTCCGGTAAACTCCAGATGTATTACGATACAGACGATGGCGTAGCGGATAAGAACACCCTGTTGATGGCCCATGACAATGGTACCACACAATGGCAAAACTTTGGTGGTGTCGCAACAGCGAATTGGTCCGGAAATATTACATCGAATACCTTCAACAATTTCCATACGTTCTTTGCTCTTGGAAATCCTCCGGGAGGTGGTAATCCGTTGCCAATTGAACTTGCAACCTTCAGTGCAACTCTGGTAAACAAGCAGGTTGATGTGAAGTGGACTACACAGGCAGAGATCAACAATAATTATTTCACCATCGAGCGTTCAGCTGATAATGTAACGTTCAGTGAACTGGGCCGTGTTGATGGTGCAGGAAATACAACCACAACACAGAACTATTCATTTACTGATTTTCATCCGCTGACAGGGGTATCTTATTACCGGCTGAAACAAACGGACTACGACGGTAAATGCGCTTATTTCCCGGTATCCGTTATTCGGAATATCCGCAAGGGAACCTTCCTTGTGTATCCTAACCCTTCTACTTCACAGGTTGTACATCTGAATTATGGTGATGACCAGTTGAAATACTTCACGATTACGGTTCAGGATATTACCGGCAGGATCATCCCTTCGACGATAGAACCTGAAGAAAACGGAAATATGAGACTTATCATCGATGAAGCCTATATCCGTCGCGGAGAAATGCTCTTGATCGTAGGTCAGGATGGACACGAAAGCATTCAGCAAAAGCTGATTATAGAATAAAATATTTGAGTTTCATGGTTTAGTTTGGTTAGATTTAATGGTTAGTCAGAAAGGGTCCCTTTGGTCGGGGACTCTTTTTGTTTTATTACCTTTTCAGTCCTGCCCTGAGTTTCGTATTTTTGCAGGGAAACCTACGCACCTCATGAAACTTGTCAGCTACAGTATCGACCATCACGAACACCTTGGAATCTTTTTTCAGGATCGTATTTACAATCTCCCTGAAAACGCGCTTGCTCTAGAAATGCCCGCCCTTCCTGATCATAT
>CAYMMN010000505.1:0-2407 GCA_964391495.1 uncultured Flavobacteriales bacterium
CAATCTGAACCATCGCACGACCTTCGTCTGAAAGTCTTGCATATGGATAATCGCGGAGTACATTCACCGGGTTCGGATCATCCGGATTACCTACTCCCGGAAGATCACCATTCACGACGTCAGTCAATGCCGGATTTCCAAGAATGGTATTATAACTATCAGAGATAATTCCAACCTTCACGCCTTCTCCTTTTACATTGAATCCGTTTCTTGCGAAATCAGAATATTGCGCGATGTCTCCACCTGTATTCGCCACACCAACATTTGAAATGGCAGGGAACAAAGGACGAGCATAATCAATGTATTGCGCGATCGGCAAACTATCCAGACTCAACAAATGGGATACAGGGAATTTTCCTGAAATGATCAATGTATTTGAACCATTATCAATCAGGTCAACCATACCATAAGCCGGCGACTGCAACATCGCGAGCAATGTCAAATAGTCTCCATCTTTTGCAATAACTTCAATGTATACACTGTCCTGTTGCAAAACGAAGATGTCATTTGCCGAAGTATTGATTGATCCAAAATTGTGATACAAAGAATTTAATTCTGCACCAATCAGATCATATACTTTACCACCTGGTGGTGGAGGATAATAAGGGAAGATACAAGGGATACGTGCAACCAATGCTGTATCGGTTGCAGAACAACCTGTTGCAGGGTCAGTCACTGTCAGAACAAATGTTCCTTCTCCATTGATGAATGGGGTTGAAACGTTTGACGGACCATCAAATGTTCCATCGTCAAAACTGCTCCAGGAATACTGGGCATTCTGCACAGATGATGAACCATTGAGTGTCGCAACCGGATTTTCACAAGTCAATGAGCTGTCATTTCCTGCGTCAACATCAGGCAGAACATTTACCTGAATTGTTGTATTCGAACTGTTGCTGCAATTGTTTGCATCAGTGTAGTCATAGGTAACCACATGCGATCCGGTACCGGAAACTGAAGGGTCAAAGGAACCCCCTGAAACTCCTGTTCCGCTGAAAGTACCGCCTGCAGGTGATCCGGATAAACTGATGATGCTCGCATCCGCACAAATCGGCCCGTAAGTTCCGGCATTCACAACAGGCAATGCATTTACAGTAACATTAACGATGTCACTGGATGAACAACCATTCAAAGAGGTAGTCAAAGTATAAACTGTTACTCCGGACGGCGTTAGTGTAACACTTGGGTTCGCGACCGAAGCGCTACTCAAACCAGATGCAGGAGTCCAGCTGTATGTATTTCCTGCCACCGGTGCAGCACCCAAACCGGCACTACCACCGGAACAAAAGGCTACATCCATTCCGGCATCAGAAGAGGGAATTGGTTTTACGGTCACTGCTACCTGATCTGTATTCGTACAGCCATTAGCAGGGTCAGTAACAAGAACAGTGTAATTTGTTGTACCCGGAACTGAAGAAGTAACAGACGGGTTTGAAATGGAGGCGTTACTTAAATCGGTTGATGGTGTCCATAAATAATTCATACCTGCCACAGCTGCACTTCCCAATGAAGCGTTATCGCCTGCACAGAAGGAAACATCCTGACCGGCATCAGCGGTTGGTTGTGTGAAGTTCGTTGTAACAATTGCAATGTCTGTTGCTGAACAACCACCTGTTGCAGTAGTAACTGTAAGTGTGTAAGTTCCCGCAGCGGTTACTGTTGGTGTTGCTGATCCTCCGCCAGTAGAAATATTTCCACCGCCGGAAGCAGTCCATGAATAAGTTACATTCGATGTTGCAGAAGAACCGGAGAGTTGAAGTGTTGGTGTTGAACACAACAGCACTTTATCAGGACCTGCATTTGCATTTGGAGTGGTACAAGTAATGAATGGAGCGTAGGTTAAGGATACTCCGCAATTTACATTTACCTGTGTACCGCTGTACAATGCTCCTGTAAGACTACTGTTACCAGTACCCGAACCAATGTAAATTGCACCATAAGGTGCATATACTGTTCCCAGCCATTTTGATCCGCCACCGGAAGAACCATTGGCAACCAACCATGCTACATTGGTAATCGAACATCCTGCACCGGTACCATGTGTTTCAGAAAAAATACGGGAAGCACTTCCCCCATTTTGTAAGGTCGCGTTGGATTTTCCAAGATCGGCATTGCCATGAACATAAATATAAAAATTGCCGGTACTTGAATTCTGGAAATTGAACACAAAATTATTTGAACTTCCTGAACATTGAATTGAACTAAAAACATAGGTACCCGGACCATTAAAAGTAATGGTCTTGTTTCCTGACAAAGTCAGATTTTTGTAATTACCCGGAGATAACGATTGTGTTGTTGAGATATTGGTATTACCTGTAGCCGGAAACGAGGTGATGGCAGGCAATGCGGGTAAAGTCGGAATTGTTGGT
The DNA here is from genome assembly GCA_964391495.1 of uncultured Flavobacteriales bacterium. Taxonomy (GTDB): domain Bacteria; phylum Bacteroidota; class Bacteroidia; order AKYH767-A; family 2013-40CM-41-45; genus JADKJP01. The sequence continues at coordinate 2,370 of CAYMMN010000505.1, forward strand.
ACTCCAACGATGTTTCCACCAGCAGGATTAGGACCAGT
>CAYMMN010000506.1:0-2407 GCA_964391495.1 uncultured Flavobacteriales bacterium
ATATGGGTGAAGGAATTGTTGTGACTTATAAGTTGTACACCAAAGTAAATCTGGTTTCATATAACATCGACAAGATTCCCGCAATGAGCGGATTCTGGAATCAGGAGATTACATTGCCTCAGCAACTGGAATTTCATTCTGAAAATGTTGACGGTGTCGCATACAAAGTCGCGGATGTAAAAAAACTTGTTGTCTTCCCTCAACGTGCCGGAAATCTCCAGCTTGATCCAATGGAAGGAGAGGTCATCGCGCGCGTACAGGTAAAACGTCAATCGCATAGTAATGATCCATTCGATCAGTTTTTCAGCGATCCTTTTTTCAACAATCCTTTCTTTAACAACAATCTGCAGGATGTAAAGGTTCAGATAAAAAGCGAACCGATCCGTATCAACGTCAAAGACCTTCCTGCTAATGCTCCTGCATCCTTCAATGGCGCTGTGGGCAAATTGAATTATGAAGTGAGTCTGGATAAAAGTGAAACCAAAGCTCACGAACCTGTTACCTTAAAAATCAAAATCAGCGGAAAGGGCAATATTAAGTTATTGGAATCACCAAAAATTGAGTTCCCTCCCGATTTTGAATCCTACGATCCTAAAGAATCATCCAATATCACAGCTACCACAGCAGGTGTTTCCGGAAGCAAGACTTACGAATACCTGATCATCCCGAGAAATCCAGGAGAATTTAAAATTCCGGTACCTGCATTTTCATTTTTTGATCTTGAAAAGAAACAGTACCAGGAAGTTTCCAAACCTGAACTGATCCTGAAAGTTGGTAAGGGCGACGAAAATGTTAGCAGCAGTGTGGTAACCGGTGTAAGCAAATCGGATCTCCAGCTTCTTGGAAAAGACATCCGGTTTATCAAAACAAATGATCCGGCATTTATTCACAGTACTACTCCCCTCTTTGGCTCTCCGATTTTTTATGCATTTGCAGCAAGTCCGTTTGTTTTGTTTGCACTGGTATTGATCGTGAGAAGAAGAAATCTTGCCATGCAAAGCAATCAATCTTTGCTAAAGAGTCAGCGGGCTAACAGAGTAGCATTGAAACGTCTTAGTCAGGCGAAGAAATTACTGGCAACAAACGAGAAAGAGAAATTCCTTGACGAAATGTTCAGGGCACTTTGGGGTTTTGTGAGTGATAAATTACAAATTCCTGTATCAGGATTATCCAGAGAATCCGCATCGGAAGCACTATCAGCACGCAATGTTGAACCAGAACTTATCCGACAGTTTAGTGACACAATCGACAGTTGTGAATTTGCCCGTTTCGCGGGTAGCACCGGTGACAGCAACGAGGTGATTTACCAAAAAGGAATTGAAGTGATTTCCAAATTAGAACAAGCCATACGTAGTTAAATGGACAAGTACATTTCAATAAGAATATTCATTTTCTTCCTACTGGCCGGGATGATGTCTTTTTTGTCTCCTGCATTCTCGGGAAGCAAAGAACTGGACATTTATCACCAGGGAAATATTGCATATCAAAAAAGCGATTATACTTCCGCGATCAATTTGTACGGTGAACTTGTACGCTCAGGGAATATTTCCACTGAATTGTATTTCAATCTTGGGAATGCGTATTTCAAAAGCGATAGTCTGGCTAAGGCAATACTGTTTTACGAAAGGGCAAAAAAACTGAGCCCGGATGATGAAGACATTCGTGTGAATCTTTCCATTGCTGCTCTTCGAGTCGTTGATAAAATTGATCCACTTCCACAGATTTTTTACAAACGTTGGCTGCATGGATTAGCCACCTGGATTTCTGCGGACAGTTGGTCCGGCATTTTTTTGACAATGATTTGGCTGGCCTTCCTGTCCACAATGTTGTACATCTTTGCAAGAACAGTGATGCTCAAAAAATTATCCTTCATTCTGATCTTTGGATTTCTTTTTCTTGCCGGTGGCAGTTTCCTCATTGCACGTGAAAGTCATGCCGTCAACAATCTCGATCATCAGGGTGTAGTCATGGCCAGTTCAGCTTACATTAAGAGTTCTCCTGATGATAAAGGCAGTGATCTTTTCATCCTGCACGAAGGAGCTAAAGTCGATGCATTTGAAACAATGAATGGCTGGCAAAAGATCCGAACCGTGAATGGTAGTGTAGGTTGGATTGCAAAGTCCCAATTAGAAATTATTTAAGGGCTGACAATTTCCTGCCGGAATTCACTGAGTACTTTATTCACACGATGAAAAAAATTTGCCTGCTCAGTGACACACATGCTTATCTTGATCAGCGGATAATGGATCATGTTATGGATTGTGATGAAGTATGGCATGCAGGAGATATCGGATCTGTGGAAGTTTCAGAGAAGCTTGGCAAGCTGAAACCTTTGCGTGCAGTCTTTGGAAATATTGACGGACAAGATCTACGGTCTATGCATCCGGAAGAGTTGTTCTTTGATTGT
>CAYMMN010000507.1:0-2395 GCA_964391495.1 uncultured Flavobacteriales bacterium
TATAAGAAACGATACCAAGATTGGGAACAAGTGTTGTAAAAGGATAATCCGCTATTTCAGGTTTGGCCGCGCTTACAACTGATAACAAAGTTGACTTACCGGCATTTGGAAATCCAACCAGACCAACATCCGCGAGAATTTTTAATTCAAGAACCTTCCATTCTTCGAGTCCGGATTCTCCTGGCTGCGCGAAACGTGGAGCTTGTAAAGTGGAAGTTTTAAAATGATTATTTCCCTTTCCTCCTCTTCCACCCGGTACAATAATCTTTTCTTCACCGTCTTCCGTAATTTCAAATATCACTTCACCGCTTTCCGCGTCACGTGCAACAGTACCAACTGGAACTTCCAGAATTTCATCTTTGCCATCTTTGCCTGTGCGTAAAGCACCTTCTCCATTTCCACCCGGCTCCGCGATGACATGTTTTCGGTATTTCAGGTGAAGTAATGTCCAAAGCTGTTTGTTCCCTTTCAGAATAATATGACCTCCTCTTCCACCATCTCCGCCGTCAGGACCGCCTTTCGCGGTATAGCGGTCGCGGTGAAAATGCGCTGAACCCGCACCACCTGCGCCACTGCGACAACAAATTTTTACATAATCGACAAAATTGGACGAGGCCATCTTTCTTCTTCCTTCAATTTTATTAATGATAAAAGAGTTCCACTTTAATCAAAGTGGAACGTACTAATTAAGTATTCAATAAAAACCGAAACAGGAAAATTATTTATCGATTTCAGAACACAATTTTGAAAAAATCTCATCGATACTTCCCACACCGGGAATGCCTCGGTATTTATTCTGACTGGTATAATAGTCCTTTAGAGGAGCAGTTTTTGAATTGTATTCATTAATCCTTTTACGAATGACTTCTTCATTCTGATCATCCGGCCGGCCTGAATCTTTTCCTCTGTTCAACAAACGCTTGATCAATTCTTCATCTTCCACTTCCAGTGACAACATCATGTTGATGGATGTATTTTTTGAAGCAAGCATTTTATCTAGTGCTTGTGCCTGAGCAGTAGTTCGCGGGAAACCGTCAAAGATGAATCCTTTCGCAGAAGTATTGGAATCGATCTTTCCTTCTATCATTCCGATGACCACCGCATCCGGAACGAGCAAACCCTGATCCATCAGTTTTTTTGCTTCCAAGCCTAGTGCGGTTTGCCCGGCTACTTCGCTTCGGAGGATATCACCTGTTGAAAGGTGAACAAGACTGTAACGGGAAATCAGTTTTTCACTCTGTGTACCTTTTCCGGCTCCAGGAGGGCCGAAGAGAACGATATTCAGCATTTCAGGTCAGGATTATAATTCATTTTACACCGGTCATACATCAATTTTCGAAATTGGTTAAGCCGGATAACCAATTCTGATGCAGGTTAATCGTCTATATTTTCGGAAACCTGCATAAGATTTAGTATACCTGCTTGTGAACTTCTGCAAACAGATGCAGTCGCAACTTGCTATTCAGATAACTTATAAATATCTACATAATTTCTTCCCAATCCATCGTAATCCAATCCATACCCTACAAGGAAATCATTCGGTACTTCAAAGCCACAATAATCAACTTTTACATCGTGCTTCAATGCTTTGGGCTTTAATAATAAACTCGCGAACCGCACATCAGCCGGAGAATGTTTTTTTAATTCTTCGAATAAATAAACTGCGGTATCACCCGTGTCTACGATATCTTCAAGCACAACAACATGACGATTTTTTAAATCCGTTGATATGCCGACAACACTTTTTACAGTTCCTGTAGATTGGGTTCCTGAATAAGATGAAACGCGAATAAAACTGACTTCACAATCAATCGTCAGCCGTTTGAATAAATCCGCTGCAAAGAGAAATGCACCACTTAATACGCAAACAAACACCGGGACTTTGTCCTTGTAATCAGAATTCATTTGTTTGGCCAGCTCTTCAATTCTCTTCTGGATTGTGTCGGAAGGAATGTTGACCGTGAAATTCTTGTCTTTTATGGTGATTTTTTGCATAAATTGAGGAACCAGCCGCAAAAGTAAGATTAATATGGGAGGAGTCAATTGAAATTCATGGATTTTTAAGGTTTTAGCAGGTGGCGGGGAATGAGTATTTTGCGCCGAAATTATGAGTAAAGCATTCTACGATACATTGCGTTTTGGCATACTTGGAGGCGGACAACTGGGTCGTATGCTCATCCAGAAAGCGACAGATTTTAATGTCACTAATGTGGTATTGGACCCTGATCCTGAGGCTCCTTGCCGCTATCTGGCTGATGAATTTGTTTGCGGCTCTTTCCAGGATTATGATACTGTTCTTGCTTTCGGACGAACTGTTGACCTGCTGACCATCGAAATCGAACATGTGAATGTGGAAGACCTGGAGCAACTCGAAAAAGAAGGACTTATTGTTTAT
>CAYMMN010000508.1:0-2382 GCA_964391495.1 uncultured Flavobacteriales bacterium
TTATCGTCCGAAGCTGGAGATAATTATTTCTGCCGAGGAAATTCTCTATTGCCAGGAACTCATTCGTCGTATTCCGATTCCTGATAATGTGTTGCAATACGCGGTTGCATTGGCAACCAAAACCCGTCCGAACACAGCGGCAGCTACCAAGGATGTCAATAATTTCCTTTCCTGGGGTGCCGGTCCGCGTGCATCACAATACCTTGTGATTGGCGCGAAATGTCACGCCGCGCTCAATGGAAAATTCTCTCCGGATATCGCGGATGTCAAAGCTGTTGCTCATCCGATTCTTCGTCACCGTATAGTTCGCAATTACAGAGCCGAAGCTGACGGCGTAACCGTTGAAAAGATCATCAACGACCTGCTTCAGAGTTAAACATTCCCTGAAATAATCCTGATATTATTTCATGCTTCAAGAAAAGATCCGGTCTGGATATTACCTGTCGTGGATCTTTTCTGCCTGCTTTTCCCTTTTACTTTTTGCGATTGCCTGGTTCTGGATTCACCCGTCCACGGAGGTGCAATTTCACGGAATACTTTTTTCGAATTTGTCCATCGCGCCATTTGATTTTGCGACGGAAAATCCTGCCCGATATAGAATCCTTTCACCGGTAATTGCTCATGCAATTGGATTGAGCGGGAAGCTCTTTTTCCTGTTTCCCTGGATCATGATGATTGCATTCATGACCCTCGTCCAACGTTTCTCACTCTTGGGCAGCATTCCGATATATGCCGGATTTATCAAAGTCACCTTGCTGTCTTTTTCTTTCATGTTGTTTTTAAGTCTGGCAGGTCCGGGCTATGTCGATAGCATTAGCTGGCTACTGCTGATGATCTGTTTGCTCCCCGGATTAAATAGAATTGTATTTGTAACCTGCTTGTTGCTAGTATTGCTCAATCATGAATCCTCCATCTTTGCTTTTCCGGGTTTACTCTTCTGGAGGTACAGGGAACTTAACTATAAAAAAGTTCTTCAACAAAGTCTGTTTGATTTACTTCCTGTTATTATCCTCTATGCTATTTTCCGCTGGACAATTTCAGAGCTTACTCCTGTTCGTTATGATTTCAGGTTCTATCTGAGCAAAGAAAATATCCTAGGAAATATTTACGCGAATTTTTCTCATTTATTCAAAGGAGTATTTTACAGTTTTCGGATGGCATGGATTCTTCCTCTGCTGGCCATCATCTCAACAATTCAGAAAAAAGAATACAGGATCACCATAATATTATCCTGCATGCTGATATTCCCGTTTTTTCAGTTATTCATTGCATACGATATCAATCGTCTGTTGTGTCTTTGTTTTCCTGCCTTCGTTTTATCTTTTGATTACCTTTTCCGGAATAAGCCTGTACAAACCCTCGCACTTTCCATCATCATCATCATGATCAATCTTTTGTTACCGATTTACATCATTGGAAAAGATACAATGGCCTCTGTACTCTAAAACACATCATTATTTTGGATTTTCCATGTCCGAAATTCTCTTGAACAGAGCGCCATTTTCAATATGAGAGATTTATTCCACCAAATCAGAAAATATTTTTCTAAAATTTTTTGGAACGATCCTTTTGTTCTCCTCAATTCCGCCCTTCCCGTGCTCCGCTCGTTCCTCGCTTTGCCCGGGGTTGGGTTGCTGAGTGATTTGCATTTCAATTGAAAAGGTATTAGGTATAAAGTATAAGGTACTAGTTATAAGGAAATAGATTGTACTGGTTGGTGCTTGGGGGTTGAAAAGAAGAGCGAACATTTGATTTGATTTACTTTGTGAATGTGCAGAGTTCAGAACGGCATTCATTCATCCCGAAGCGATGTAATAATCATTAAACCGCCTCGTTCGAGAACACCAATAATCCCGAAGGGATGAAATGATTATAACACAGTTCCTTCGCCAAACTTCAAAAAGCCCGAAGGGCTGATATGAGATTTTTAATTGAATTTTCAATTAATTCTTTTGTGAATAATTATCAGACCGGTTAATTTTAAAATTGCCTTGGCAGAAAGATTTAAATTTGGTAAGTTTCAAGAATGTTGGATTTTTTTGGCAAGGCTGTTTACAGAGCTAGAGCCATTTTAAATTTGGAAGAGGATGATTCGTATCTACCATATCGATGTGCTGAAATTCATTACATACAAAGAGAGTAATGCTTTATTATTTATCCAAATCCCGCAAACGGTAAAATTTACATCAATTTTTCGAATGAAGAAATTCAAGTTTCGGACTTATGGGTCTTTAGTACATTCGGAAAGCAGCTGGGATACATATAAAGTAAAGTAAAAAACGGAAATGCTTTCTTTGATCTTTCCTACCTTCCTTCAGGAATATATATTTTGAAAGTTCGGGTAGGAGAAAATGAGAAAGTTGTGAAACTAATTATACTCAG
>CAYMMN010000509.1:0-2370 GCA_964391495.1 uncultured Flavobacteriales bacterium
TTCATTACTAATTGGAATATTTCCACTTTTAAAAATTATGCGAATGAATGCAATCACAAACATGAAACGTTGAGGAGATTTTTAAATGATTATTCGAATTGCCTGGAGAAACATCTGGAGACATAAAACAAGAAGTGCCGTAATTATTGCTTCAATAATATTTGGTACGTGGGCAGGATTATTCATTCAGGCTTATCTGAACGGGATGGTTGAAGACCGGATTCGCATCGCTATAGAAAAAGAAATCTCTCATGTGCAAATACACTCTCAAGAATTTCAAAAAGATTACGATGTAAACTTTACTATTCCTGAGGGTCAGAAAATAGTTACAGTTATTTCAGCTTTCCCTGAAGTAAAATCTGTAAGTGACAGGGTTATTACACGCGGAATGATTGCAACTGCCAATGGAAGTACTGGTGTTAAAATCAATGGAATTAACCCGACGAAAGAATCCTCAACCACTCATCTGGAAACAAACATCATTGAAGGAAATTATTTTACTGGTTCCGCAACTCAAGAACTTGTCATTGGGGAAAAATTAACAACGAAGCTCAAATTAAAACTGAAATCCAAGGTTGTTCTGACATTCATGGACAAAGACAACAATATTGTCTCCGGAGCTTTTCGAATTTGCGGGATCTTCAGAACCAAAAACACTCCATATGATGAATCCAACATTTTTATTAAACAGCAAGATCTGACTGAGCTCACCGCGACAGGAAATGAACCTCATGAAATCGCAATTCTACTGCATTCGAACAATACGCTTAATCAGACCATGAGCAAATTAAAAACAATGTATCCGCTTCTAAAAATCGAAAACTGGCGGGAAATTGCTCCTGAAATGGATCTGGTGGTTTCAACTACTAATCAAAGCATGTACATATATATGGGAATTATCATGCTTGCTCTGGCATTCGGGATAATCAACACTATGCTGATGGCCATCCTGGAAAGAACCAGAGAAATAGGAATGTTGATGGCTCTCGGTCTGACAAGAATAAATGTATTCAAAATGATTTTTCTTGAAACCTTATTTCTTGTTTTTAGTGGCACACCTCCGGGAATTTTCCTCGCATGGTTAAGTACCTTTTATTTTAACAAGGTTGGTATAGATATGTCTGTGTATAAAGAAGTATATGCAAGTTTTGGTTACAGTGACATTATTTACCCGGTATTGAATTTCCGAGACTACAGAATAATACTGGAACTGGTAATCAGCACCACCATTCTTGCATCACTCTTCCCGGCAAGGAGAGCCATTTCCCTTAACCCGGCAGATGCAATCCGCAAATAAAAAAATATGACTACAGTTATCGACACCCATAATGTTGTTAAGACCTACAACGAAAAAACGATTCCGGTTTATGCTGTAAACGGAGTACATATTCATATTGAAAGAGGCGAATTCACTGCCCTTGTTGGCCCATCCGGATCGGGAAAAACCACTGTATTGAATTTGATTGGCGGCCTGGATAAACCAACCAGCGGATATATCGAAATCAATGGGCACAATATTACAAAAATGAAACCGGGAGAATTAATCGATTTTCGGTTGCACAATATTGGTTTCGTTTTTCAATCGTACAATTTGATTCCTGTACTTACAGCAAGGGAAAATATTGAGTTTATCATGCTTCTTCAAAAAGTATCCAAAAGGGATCGTGAAAATCGGGTCGCAGAATTATTGAACCAGATCGGACTACCCGATAAGGGTAATGTGCGTCCGGCAGAACTATCCGGCGGACAACAACAACGAATCGCTGTCGCAAGAGCATTGGCATCAAAGCCACAATTTGTACTTGCAGATGAACCGACAGCTAACCTTGATACTGTGTCAGCCTCCAAACTGCTAGACATTATGGAAAAACTGAACATTGAGCAAAACATGACCTTTTTATTCTCAACACATGATCAGCGTGTAATCGACAGAGCTCATCGCGTGATCACTTTACAAGATGGAAAAGTAACATCAGATGTTTCAGGAAAAGAAAAAATTCCAACTAAAGTAAAACTTGAACACCGGTCATGAAACGATTAGTGATTATCATACTGGCATTCGCTTTACAGCCAGAATTTCTATTCGCTATCCAAGATCTATTTTCAAAATCTGAATTAAAAGGTTATATCAAAGACCTGCAGGCTGCCTCATTTACCAATAATGCTGATTCACTGTATACATGGAATCTGGTGCATAACAGGATAAATTTAAAATGGAATTTTACAAACAGTCTTCTTGCCCGTGTAGAAGTCAGAAACCGGCTGTATTATGGAGAACAAATTAAATTAATACAAGGGTTTGGAGATTATATCGATACTGATGAAGGATATTTTAAACTCAGTAAATTATGGGTGAATAAAAAGGCTATG
>CAYMMN010000510.1:0-2358 GCA_964391495.1 uncultured Flavobacteriales bacterium
CATTCCAGGCTTTGGATGCATCTACATTGTATAATGACAACACGTCGAATGGCGGTCGCTTTATCAGCAATCACACACCGACACCATGGGTGATGAACAGCGAAATAAAAAATGCCGGCAATGTAAATCTGACTCCTTTCAATGTTTATTCATATGTCGCTACCGCTGTGAATGGATTAACCGGAACGATTGAAGTGGATGATACAGTCACCACTGGAGCCATGCCTGCACAAGCAACAGCTTCCATTTCAATGAACGAAACTTTTAGCCCTCAGGTGGAAGGAACATACATACAAGTTACCCGAACACTTTATCCAGGTGATATTGCTCCGAGTAATGACAGTGCCACATTGGAACTGGTTGTGGTTGATACAATCAACAGACCTATCCGATTGACTTTTGATGATGGATTAAACAACGGAGTCGGTCTGAACTGGCTGGGAACGCAAGGTGGAGCAGGGATGCAATTCGTACCACCGTTTTATCCCTGCAAGTTGACTACTGTTCATGCCTATGTTCAGGCGAATGTAAACCTTGTCGGTTTTTATATGTCAATCTTTGACGACAACGGACCATTGGGAGGTGTTGGAACCCGATTGGATTCAATCTATGTTCCAAACAGTTCTTTTTCAGCTCCGATGTGGGTAGATGTCCCACTAACCACACCACTAATAATTAATAGCGGAAGTTTCTACGTTTCCTGGAACATGGATGGGGCTGGTGTCACACTTGGAACGAATGTTTCCGGACCGGTCAGCAACAGAAGTTTTGAAGTGCTCAGCAATTCATGGGCGATTTACAGAAATCGTCAGATCGAAGATCTTATGATCAACGCGACGATTGATACGGTGAATATTCCGGTTGGAATTTCAAATGTTTCACTTGATGAAGGAATCGGAGAATTTTATCCGAATCCCTCCGGTTCTGTTTCACAGCTTAGTCTGGATATGAATGGAACCAATGACAAGAGCATCACTTTGCAACTGTATTCTTCCGATGGAAAATTGATCATTGAAAATCATCCTGCAGTTCATCCGGGATCACAAAATATCATTCAGGTAGATTTAAGTAATCTCAAAAGCGGATTGTATTTCTGTAAAATTTCGTCCTCAACAAAACAGGCAACACGGATACTTCAGGTTATCCGTTAAGCAAATGATATCAGAAACCCGCAGCTATTGCGGGTTTCTGTTTTAAACAGTATGGCAACAGAGATTGTTCAGTATTCCGAAAAGTTCAAAGGTTATTTTAAAAGCCTCAACGAAGCATGGTTGAATAAATATTTTTCTATCACTCCGGCTGATCTGGAAATTATTGAAAACCCTGAGAAACTTATCCAGCAAGGCGGACACGTTTATTTTGCTGTTATAGACGGTGTGGTTGTCGGAACCTGCGCTATTGTTCCGCATGAAGAACATTCCTGTGAATTGATAAAAATGGGAGTGCTCGAAAATTATCAGGGAAAAGGAATAGGGAAATTACTACTCGAAAAAGTTGTCGAACAGGCCCGACAATACGGATTCCAAACCATGACATTGGAAACAGCATCCACATTAAAGGCTGCAATTTCACTTTATCAAAAGACAGGATTTGTGCAGACAAGCCCGGAAGAGAAACATCCGAAATTCGGAAGGATGACTTTCAAAATGGAAATGAAACTCTAATCAAAGTTTCGCTGTCTCCATAAAATTATAAAACGTGTATTCAGACTTTTGGCTGAATGAGATCCCAAAGGTTTCCGTATTTATCTGCAAAGACAGCTACAGTTCCCCAGGATTCTACAGTCATTTCTCTTACGAACTTCACATTTTTGGATTTCAAAAAATCATAATCTCTACGGATATTATCCGTATGAAGAAAAAGAAAGACTCGTCCGCCGGTTTGATTTCCGATTCTGCTTTTTTGTTCATCTGTACTTGCTTTTGCCAGCAGGAGGGAAGTACCGTTTGAACCTTCCGGAGCAATGACGACCCAACGCTTTGTTTCGCTCATCACTGTATCTTCGATCAGTTTAAATTTCAGTACGGAAGTATAATAGTGAATAGCTTCATCGTAATCATCCACAACAAGCGCAATGAGAGCCAGGTTTTGTTTCATAAATTAATTTGTCGAAAACTGATTGAAGAATTAAGCTTTCATCATTTTTTCCAATTCATACATTTCATCTCTCAGCCTGGCTGCTTCAATAAAGTCAAGATCCTTTGCGGCACGCTCCATCGATTTGCGAGTTTGCGCGATGAGTTTTTTCAATTCTTCTTTATTCATGTACTGAACAACAGGATCGGCGGCAATGCTCACTTTGTTACTTTCAACATAGGCATGTTGCTCCGCCAATTTTGAGTCCGCGACTTTTGTTTG
>CAYMMN010000511.1:0-2344 GCA_964391495.1 uncultured Flavobacteriales bacterium
GGCACATAGCGGCCACGAAGAATTTCCTGCAGATAAGTTTGCTGTTCAAATTGGTAAAGCTCGGTGATCTTATAAGGATCAATTTTATTACTGATAAAACCGAAGTCGACACCGGTTACATTCAGCAACACAGGAAGCGCACAGACCAATCCAATGATCCAGACAATTTTATCGGGAACACGGATTTTAATTCTGGGCACAAGTACACTGGTTCCTATGCCCTCAATCCCCCGTTGATGATGCTCTGTATCATTCTTCGCCATCAGACGATTCGTTTGTTAAACGGAACATTTTCATTTTATTGTACAGCGTCTTTCGGTCTATTTTTAAAAGCTCGGCCGCTTTCGACTTGTTGAAGTTTACTTTTTTCAAAGCTTCCAGAATGGCTTCATATTCCGCCTGCATCGCCGCGGATTTCAGATCCGGTGATGTTTTTGGGTTTGGTGCATGGTCGTGGAAATGCTCATTTCCCATAAACCTGGATGGGTTGGAAATTTCCAATGGAAGATTGTGCATTTGAATCTGATTTGATTGAGCAAGCAGAGTAGCACGCTTGACTACATTTTTTAATTCGCGGATGTTTCCGGGCCACGAATAGCCAAGCAAACATTTGGAAACCTCATCATCAAAACCCTGAATCTGTTTTTGTAGTTCTTCATTCACTTCTTTGAGAAACCAATTTGCAAGTGGAAGAATATCTTCTTTTCTTTCACGAAGCGGACTGAGATGAATACTGAATTCGTTGAAGCGATGATACAGATCTTCCCTGAACTTTCCCTTTTTTGTCGCTTCATATAAATTTTCATTGCTGGCAACAAGAATTCTTACATCAAGTGAAATTTCATTCGCGCCACCGATTCTTTTCATTTTTCTTTCCTGTACTACACGAAGTAGTAAAGTCTGAATATCAAAAGGAAGATTCGCGACTTCATCAAGAAAAAGTGTGCCGCCTTCCGCTAATTCAAACTGTCCGGCTTTGGAATTGATGGCTCCTGTAAATGCTCCTTTTTCATGACCAAACAACTCGCTCCCCGCGAGATCTTTTGGTAATGCTCCGCAATCCAACGCGACAAATGGATGACCGGCACGTTTACTCTTTTCGTGAATTTTTCTTGCTACAGCTTCTTTTCCTGATCCCGTTTCACCAAAAATGATCACACTGAAATTTGTTGGTGCGACAAGCTCAATTTGTTTTTCAATTTCGATGGATTGAGGACTGGTTCCTGTAACAAAACCGGCACTTACCGGTGAAGTTTGGGGTACTTTCTTTTCATTTTCAGAAATGGATTTCTGCTTCGAATGTGCAATTGCTTTCTTTAACTGAATCAGAATCTCTTCAGGAATGAGTGGTTTCGCGATGTAGTCGAATGCTCCGCTTTGTATCACATTCACAGCAGTCCGGATATCTGAATATCCGGTAATGATGATCACGGGTAGTTGTGGAGCAATGGATTTTATTCCACTCAGAATTTCAATACCATCCATATCACCCAGACGAAAATCACACAATACAGCATCAAAAGACTGCTCTTTCAATTTTGTAAGTGCTGACTTACCGCTATGTGCGGAATCCACCACGTATGAATTTTTTTCAAGTAACCTGGTTAATAATTTGCATGTATCCAAATCATCGTCAACCAGTAGTATTCTTTGTTCCATTTGCAATGGATTTAAATATTTCAGGATCTAAGCAGGGATGTTTTTACTAATTCATCAATGATCTCCTGCTGAAAGGGTTTAGGTAAAAAGAAATCAGCACCGTTTTGAATGGCTGTGTTCTTTTCAGCCTGTCCATCAAAAGCACTCATGATCACAATTGTTATTCTGGGAAATGTGTTACGTATCATCGGAATAGAATCCAGACCGGAACCATCAGGAAGTTGAATGTCCAGAAACAACAAGACCGGAGAAAATTCATGCAGTTTACTCAATCCCTCTTGCACTGAATTGGCGCTGATCGACACAATAGATCTGCTGGATAGCATTTTTCCGAGCAGATAACAAATGTCAGGCTCATCGTCAATAATTAAAGCAAGCCTTTGGCTTTCCATTGTCAATTGAGGGTTGATTCTAAAGGTACGGAAATCCAACGGAAATTGTATTTTTTTATTGAATTCCTTCAGGATTGGCTTCGGGAAGCGGAATTGCTATGCAATAAACATGGTAGATACCGGGAATATTCCATTTTAACATCACTTTATTCCCGTTCAGAGAAAATAAATTTTCGGTGAGAGCTTGCGATTGTATGTTTACATCAACAATCTGAAATCTAAAATCTAATATCTAAAATCTAATATCTAAAATCTAATATCTAATATCTAATATTTAATATAGTTAAACAAAC
>CAYMMN010000512.1:0-2316 GCA_964391495.1 uncultured Flavobacteriales bacterium
CAACCAACAACCAACAACCAACAAGGCTATAAAACAAAAAAGTCCGGCAAACCGCCGGACTTTTTTGTTTAAAGATTGGATGTATTAGAAATACATTGAAAGAACGATTTGACCACCGGCATTATCTACATCAAGGTTGAAGTTAGATGATTTGCCTGATTTAGAAGTAACAGTTTTTACACCTGGAGTGGTTGCACCAGAATCCCAGAATTCAGATGTAGTTTCGCCTTCTCCTGTTGAAGAAAGACCAAGTCCCCAGCCATATTCAGCGCTAAGTGACATTTTTGGAGCGAAGAAATATTCAGCACCGATGAAACCACGAAGGCTGATACCGAATGTTGAACCATTTTTGTCTTCAGTTGTACGCTCACCAGTTGTTTGGTTGATGTTGCTACCCCAGTCAGTAGAGCTTGGTGAAGGATTTGTAGAAGAAAACGCGTTACCATAAGTGTAAGTTGTTTTGCTGCTTCCAATACCGATTCCTGCTTCAGCACCGTAGAAGCCTTTCAAACGGCCTTTACCACGATATTTCTGAATACCTGCACCGATGTTGAAGTTCATAGAACTGATCTTACGGTTATCAGTTACAGTTGCAGGAGGATTTGATGTACTTCCATCCTGATCCAGGATAGCATCATTAGAATTAGAACCAAAACCGATACGCAATTTAGCGCGCATAGCTGTGTTCTCATCCTTCATCATTTTTCCAACCAACATCATGTTTTGCTGATATCTGGCAGAAACAGAGTTGTCAACTGTATTGTTGAACAAGTTTCCAAAGTAGCCCAGAAGTGGAGCTGCGTCAAATCCAATGGACCAATCTTTTGCCTCCGGAAGAATCGGAGTTCCTTTTTTTGACATCATGTCTTGAGCATTAGCGCTAATCATCGCTGTTGCTAAAGCTGCACTAAGAATGATTTTTTTCATTTTTCTGTGGTTTAAGGTTTAGTTGGGTTTATAATGGTGACAAATTTAAGCGCATCTCAAAATATGAGTCAAGTTTTTATTAGAGTTATCCACTCTATACTGTTCATAGAGCTACCATTCAACTCATTAATTTATCTGTTTAACCGAATTTTAACTTTTAATACGGAATAAGGTTTCACTTCCATAAAGTCGGGCAAAATTCAAAAATATTGCAGCAAAAAAGAAAAAAACATGACAATTGTCTAACTATCTTATTCTAAAAGATCACATAATCATATACAATTAATTGTTATTTAATGAATTATCACTCATTTCATAACTTACTCCTGCCTCCTTTCATTAATTTTTATTTTTTGGTTTGATTGCTTGAACACATCCTATGTTAGATATCTCACACTTTCTTTTATGCTTTTTCTATTTGCGAATAATTATGTTAAGTTGATGCCAGGTTTCTAAAGAGAGCAGAATCCTCTAATTATAAAACACAGTTCTAAAATTATGTAGCGATACAAATTTTAGAATAACTCTTTTTAAACTTTGTTCTTTTCAGAGTACAATTGGTTTGTAAAAAATGAAGCATGCATCTGGTTTCGTTTTGCTTGTTGAAGGAAAATTTTTCAAAATGCTAAAAAAACAAGAATTATAAACATGATGTTTGAAAATGATCAGATTCACTTTCAAAAGATTGTCTTTCATCCGATCAAGATTTTAAGTTAATTTTTGTTAACCAGCTTATTTTTTTAGTAGTTTGACGTCAATTTTCAGGAAACGCTAGTTTAACCAAAATCAAATTCTATGAGAAAAACACTTACGCTATTCGCGTTGCTGTTGGCTCTTGTTTCAAACAAAGCCTCAGCTCAAGACCGAACCATTACTGGTAAGGTCACATCCTCCGAGGATAATTTAACTGTACCCGGAGTTAGTGTCGTTGTGGCCGGTACTACAATTGGTACATCCACCGACATCGATGGAAATTTTAAAATTACCGTTCCAAGCACGGCGAAAACCCTCCGCTTTTCAGGAATTGGAATGAAAACAAAAGATGTCACACTTGGTGCATCAAACGTAGTAGATGTAGTGCTCGATGCAGATGTAATGAAACTTGATGAAGTAGTTGTTTCTGCGATTGGAATTAAACAGGAAAAGAAAGCTGTAGGTTATTCTACACAAACTGTGAATGGTGAGAGCCTGACCAAAGCCGGTCAAACCAATACCCTCTCTGCCCTTTCCGGAAAAGTTTCCGGTTTGCAGGTGACTCAATCAGCAGGAACTCCCGGAGCTTCTGTGAACATTCGACTTCGTGGGGCAGCTTCCATTACCGGAAGCAATGATCCATTGATCATCGTGGACGGTGTTCCAATCGACAATTCTCACGAAGCAACTGGTAAT
>CAYMMN010000513.1:0-2304 GCA_964391495.1 uncultured Flavobacteriales bacterium
CGAAGGGTGTTCCAGTATTCCAACTCCATGGCACCGGCAGGAAGTACATTACTTTGATACGTTCTGGTGAATATGCGGTCTTGAGAATACGCTGTACCAATACAAAAAGTGAGAACTAAGAAGGAGTATATTGCTTTCATTGAGATTAATTTTATCGAGGGCAAAACTATATATTTTATTTAGAATGATTCTAAATAAGGAATGTTAATTTATTTTATTCCGGACAAAACACTGTAATTCAACTTCTTAAATTTTAAGGAATCCTCAAAACTACACCCGGAACATTTCCCCACTTATGACATGCATCATTAAAATAAAAAAGCCCCCCGAAATCCGGGAGGCTCTTGAAGAAGTCCAATTAGTCTTTTCTGAATCTTAAAGTCCTGTGAATTTCACCACTTTGAATTTTTAAATAATACACACCTTGAGGCAGGTTTGCGATATCCAATTCAGCGGAGTACCCTGTTTCAAAATTTCTCGCCATCACAGATTTTCCCAAAATATTGTACATCGAAATTTGAGCACCTGTATTTCCCGGCCATGAAACTACCACTCGGTCCCTTGCAGGATTTGGATAAAGTTCAATGCCTTTTGGAGAATTAAATGCAGAAATTCCGGAGGTACCCGAAGTGTCACTCACAGACAGATTATCGAAATCAACAAAGTATTCATCCGGATTAGAACCGGATCGCTTTGCAAGAAATTTCAGAGTGATATTGTTCCCCGCAAAACTTCCCAAAGGAATATTTACATGTGCAAAATCCAGAGTTGGTGTGTAATTGGATGAATTCACAGTAAATATTGATACATAGTTTCCACCGTTTGCGCTTGCCAGTACACTAAACTCTTCTCCTGCAACAAGGGATGTAGTCGTAGAAGGATAAAGAGTTGAGCTGACAATTCTCCAGTCAAAACTGAGTCCACTGTTCGGAGTCAAAGTTCCAATCAAAGGTGTCTCGAGAGAATCCTTTGCATTAAAATTATTCATAAAAGCAGTAGGTGCTTTTGAACTGCCGGTTCCATGTACAAGATAAACAGTAATGTCACCCGCATACCCCGCAGGTGTTTGAAATGCTGTCGCGTTTTCAAAATCATCATTGAAAGGATAAACTTGCGCGATTGCGGTTTGTGTCAAGGAAAAGACGGCGAGCAGAATTAGAAGTGTAGAGATTTTTTTCATAGTATTGGTTCTACTGCAAAAATATAACCAAAACCACTATTCCAAAGGAATGACCTTTGAAATTTCCGATAGGTGAAAGGTATCCCTTTCAAGGTCAATGAGATGATTCACTCCAGGTTTTTTCCCTTTTTCAAAACTTCCGAGAGATTGATGCAGTCCCAGATATTCCGCCCCATTTAATGTTGCCCAGGTGAGTAAATTCTGCACACTAATTTCGGGATAATATTTGTGTATCGTCTTTAATTCGTCGAGAACTGACAACGACCAATTTGAAGCATAACTATCGGTTCCGATAGTGATTTTTGCTGCATGCTTCACAAACATTGGTATATCCGGTAATTTGTCTTCTATGAACAAATTTGCATTCGGACAAAAACACCACCACATTAACATGCTGTAAAGTTGCGCCCAGTTTACATCTTCACTTGTAGAATAAGTATTGTGAACCAATTGTATTTTATTGCATTTGGGAAGATGAACCATTGTTGATGCAAGGGATGCAAATCCACTAGGCTCCCAATGTGTATACAAATTTGTCGCACCTTGTAAAAATTCAAACAACTCGCCATTCTTTTGTCTGAACATCGCATTTTCACTCTGTGTTTCCTGGTTATGAATGCAAAGCACATCACCGGTAGTATACGCAAAATCATTGATCAGCTTCAACAACTTAACTGAAACCGTATAAGGAGCATGAGGAACAATGGATCCGGGCAAACCCAGACCGGTTAATTGATCATACAACTGTTTTCCCTTATCGAAAACATCAAATGCCCTGTCAGGATGAAAGTCGAACAACTCAATAAATGTATGGTAGATAATGCGACTGTTCAGTTTCGAAGAAAAAGACATTGCATTATTCGAAATGTCTCCAACAGCAACAATCCCATTTGCCACCATTTCCGCATCAGCGGCTTCCATAGCTGAAATTATTTCTGCTTCTTCTGAATTTCGCATCGTAGAAACCTGTCTGAGGAACCTTGGGAGTTTTTGCCTTTCTGACAACTTACCCTTCATATGTGAAAGTTCCAGATGACAGTGTGCATTAATAAATCCCGGGCAAAGCAAACCTTTAAAAACCTCTATCTCTCCCTCTTTATTTAATATCTGTTTGCTGTTTTCAG
>CAYMMN010000514.1:0-2296 GCA_964391495.1 uncultured Flavobacteriales bacterium
CGGAAAGTCTTGCGCGTTTGTGTTCGTCATCAAGTGATCCACGCAAGATAAGATAGGCAACATAAACCAGCATGGTTGCTGCAGCTCCATTGAGCTTCGCATCATTCACCCACCATGCTCCCCACGTATTTTTTGCCCAGATGCTGCCTGTCACCAGGCCCAGGATTCCCAGGAAAATTCCGGTGTATGCACACTGTTCAGATTTGATATCAAGGTCCAGATCATTACTGCCTAAAAAACGAATTGCATAAACGAGAGAAGCCAGCATCATGATGATCATCGCGAACCACATGGTGACATGGAAAAATAAATTCCGAATTGTTTCGTGAAGAATAGGCAGACGGGGAACGGGAATCAGTAAGCCCTGAATCAGTGAATAAAAAAGCAACAAAATGCATACCCATTTCCACCATGAAATTCCTGCAAATTCAATTTTTGAGCTCATTGGAATAATTCAGTTTTAAAATTTCATTCTCTTGAAATAAAATCTGTTCTCGATTTTCAGGTATGGACGATTGTTCTATTTAGTCTCTCCAAAGATAAGGAAATAGGAGGTAAGACAATGCAAAAACAAGCGCATTTAATGCGCAAAGTATGATGATGTATTGCCAGCTGACTGACCATGCCAGACCATCCATTGCATTTTTCGAAAATCGTATCGTGGTCATCAGCAAAGGGATCAGGATAGGAAAGCTTAATATTGACATTAACGTAGCATTGTTCCCTGCTTTTGATGCAATTGCGCTTACCATCGAAAGGACAGATGCAAATCCCGAGCTTCCGAGAATCACCGCCAGAATAAACATGGGAAAATCCTGGACAGGATTTCCGATGAATAATGAATAGAAAAACAAATTGCAGGCTGAAAGTACCAGCATCAGGAGCAAACTATAAATTGTCTTTGCCAAAATGAGCGATCTGGAATTGGCAAGAGTATAATAATACAACATCCGACCCCTGCTTTCCTGCATAAAACTTTTTGCTACAGCATTGACAGCGGCAAAAACCTGTATGATCCAGAACAACGCATTCCATGTTGGCAGATCGATGATCTGACGAAATGATAGGTAGCAAACAAATACAGTGGATACAACATAAAGTAACAATCCCTGGAAAGCGTATTTTTGCTTCCATTCAAGACGGATTTCTTTTAAGATGAAAAATTTAACCTGATTTATCATATCAACTGAATAGCTTTTTCAATTTTTTCAAAGTTTGTGAGAGTAGGCGCTCAAATTTTCCCGGAGAAATTCGTAACATAATTTACTTCAATTCCCATGAACTTCCTTTTTCCGGAATTTCGATATTCCTGAAACCTTTGGCAATTAATTTCTCTCTCCATTCTACCTGAACATCGTAATCACCATGAACGAGGAATGTTTTTGTGACTTCTGAAGGAGAAAGACAGGATAAATACTCTTGCATTTCATTGTAATCCGCGTGAGCACTGTAAGAATTCATCAGTTCAACTCTTGCCTTTACTTTGTACTCTTTTCCAAAGATGAATACTTCGCTGTTTCCGTTTCCCAACCTGCCACCAAGACTTTCAGGTGTACAATAACCCACAAGAAGAATTGTTGCGTCTGGATTTTGAATATTGTTTTTGATGTGATGTTTAATTCGTCCGGCTTCAGCCATTCCGGATGCGCTGATGATAATCATCGGTCGTTTATCATCATTAAGTTTCATAGAATCTTCCGCGCGTTGAATATAATGGAGATTGTCAAAACCGA
Organism: uncultured Flavobacteriales bacterium; assembly: GCA_964391495.1. Classification (GTDB taxonomy): domain Bacteria; phylum Bacteroidota; class Bacteroidia; order AKYH767-A; family 2013-40CM-41-45; genus JADKJP01. Next base: position 1,734 of record CAYMMN010000514.1, read on the forward strand.
AGGGGTCCGGATCATTTTGCAGCGCTTTCAGCATTTCCCCGTTGAAACATTCAGGATGTGCACGCATAATGGCTGTAGCATTGGTGGACAATGGACTATCAACATATACCGGAATCGAAGGCAGACTCTTTGAATTTCTCAGATTATTCAATGCGTAAACAACTTCCTGTGTTCGGCCCAGACTGAATGCAGGAATGATCAGTTTCGATTTCTTTTCAATGCAGGTTTCTTTTACAATTTCAAGTAATCTGCTTTCTGTTTTTTCAGCAGTTTCGTGTAATCTGTTTCCATATGTGGATTCACAAATAAGATAATCACATTGTGGGAAAGGCTCCGGTGATTTCAATATTTTATCGGATGCTCTTCCGATATCACCTGTAAAACAGATTCTTTGTGTTTTTCCATTTTCCCGGATACTCAGATTGATGGCGGCCGCCCCGAGGATGTGTCCGGAATCAGTAAACATCAGTTCAATTCCGTCTTCAATAATAAATTTCTTACGATAGGGTATAGTGAAAAAATTCTCTAATGCATTCTGAACATCTTCGATTGCATAAATAGGG
>CAYMMN010000515.1:0-2296 GCA_964391495.1 uncultured Flavobacteriales bacterium
GAATCTTGTGTTCTCAGTGGTAAAATATTTATCGCACAATCACAACATTCCTCCCTCCAATCAATTTCGAAAATTTTCCCTTCCATTTTTTCTTTTTTTCTTCTCACTGAACATTTGCTTCGCAGGGGACCCTTATCCGATCATATCCATGGATGTTTCCATGGAACCGATCGCTAATCATCTAACCCCCGATAGCCTTCCACTTCTAACCGACACCACCATTTTTGATGTGGTGATGCATGTTAATTTGTTTGACACGCTGAACATTCAGCAGATTGAAGTAAAGATCGGCTCCGTTCAGGGAGCATCGGATATTTTTTCAAACAATTTTGTTTTTGATGCTTCTCCACCGCCGATAGGCGGATTGACGTATTTCAGAGATGAATATTCCATTCGCTTAGGACTAGGAACAATGCAGCAAATGCTGAGTTATTATGCTGTTGTTCGGATCCAAAGGACAAACGGCAGCTACTCTGAATCCGTAGAATTTAATCGTTGATTTTTTTTTACACTTTAAAATTTATTCTAATGAACAAAACACTACACACAACAAACAAAGTTTGTTTGATCGCATTCTTTTTCCTTGTTACGATTTACAACGTAAAAGCCCATCAGATTGTCTGGAACGGCAGCGTTTCCAAAAGCTGGGAAGATGGTGACAACTGGTCCACCGGAAAAGTTCCTTCTTCTAACGACACGGTAACGATTGAAACCGGATCGAATGATGTAAATCTGGATAAGCCGGTAACGGTAAAAATGTTTACCATGAGCAGTGGACTGCTGGATATGCAGACGTATGATCTAATGGTTACGAGCAAAGCAGTATTTCAATCAGGCGAAATCCTGAATGGAAACGTGATCGTCACCGGTACGGGCTCTGCTACTTTTTCAGGAACAGTGTTCACTGCGAAAGTTCGTATCAGTTCAAATTCTATTTTCTTAAACGGCTCGGTCTTTAACGACAGTCTTTTTGTTACCAAAAAAGGCAAGTCGAATGATTTAAGTAAAGGAGGAAACATGTTTAATGAACCGGTTTTCTTGACTGACAGCGGCGATGGCTCCATGGTTCTGTCCGATTCGTTGACCGATGTTTTCAAAGGACAATTGGTTGTGACCAATTTCTCAAAGGGAGGGATATATCTTGCCCATCGGTCAAAAGATAATGAGTTCAATGAGGATGTGTTTTTAAATGGCTCGAACATTTTCAGCAATTACTACGGAACAGCCATTTATTCGGGAAATATCTTTATCGATTCCCCAAACGGAGAAATCTATTTTGGAGTAAGCGAAGGCAGTTGTACGCTGAGCTACGGAAAGAAACTGAGCACGCCAATTTCCACGATCTCAGCAGGCAAATTGTTTCTTCGTAATTTTTATTCGCTTGATTCTTTGTCTACCATTAAGCTGGACCTGGGTGGAAGCGGCCAACTGTATTTAGAAACCGGTACGGTCTTTCACGATAAAGTAAGTTTTACAGCACCGTCACTTTTTCTTAATGGAGCTACTTTCAACGATGTCGCTGATTTTACCAATACAGGCAACAGCAATGTCACTTCTACCGGTGGTTGTACTTTTGCAAAAGCGATGACATTGACCAAATCCGGCGGAGCGACAAAAATTTACTCGCTCTCCAACACTGTGCAGGATACTTATCATGGAAGTGCAACCTTTGAAAATACGAGCGGAACTTTTTCACTCAACAACGGACTCTTTAAGAAAAAGTGTACACTGAAAAGTAATACGACTACAGGCGAAGGATTTTACATAGCAGGAGCAGGCAGTTGTACGTTCAAGGATTCTGTGGTAATCACCAAACTCGACGGCCCGGGAATGTTTTTTGGTGGCGGAAATGTATTAATTGATTCAGCCTCGAACCTGTATTTTTCAAGTGGAATAGGAGGAACAGCCGCCTTTCAAAAACTGACCCGTGCAGGAACAGCGCCGATCAACATCGAAAGCGGACCTGACAATTTGTATTTAGGTCCAAACAATACATTCAACAGTAATTTCTCCTATACAGGAAAAGCAATTACGCTGTATGGAAATACCTTTCAGGGCACAACCACCATAAAAGTAAACGGAACTACGACGACTTCTTCTTATGGCGGCAATGTTTTTAACGGAAGCACCCTGATTCAGGATTCAAGTTCCACAGCACACAGCCTGTATCTGGCAACAGGAGCAGCAGACGATTACAACGGCGATGTGACCTTTGTGCAAAAAGGAACAGGAGTAAGTCTCTACCCGGCTTACACTAAGAACTCCACCTTTGCAAAGAACATCACCCTCGACGGAA
>CAYMMN010000516.1:0-2287 GCA_964391495.1 uncultured Flavobacteriales bacterium
CTGAGTTCGAAGGGCATTTTCCCAAGTCTTTCTTCTCCACCGGGTTTTCGGATGATCATATTACCATAAACAATGTCATCAGAAGGATTGTTTCGAAATACATTTTCCAAAACCCTTTCATCAACCAGATAATCTCCGGAGTTCAGAAACAAACAATACTCTCCTGTGGCTTTATCCAGACCTTTATTCTGTGCGTTGTAAATTCCATTATCCTTCTCTGAAACCCAATAAGAAATTTTATCCTTGTTCTCCCGGATGAATTCCGCACTTCCATCTGTAGAACCTCCATCAATGACAATCAATTCAAAATCCCTGAAAGCTTGCCTGAAGACACTTTCGAGCGTCCTTTGCAAACCTTCACGGTTGTTGAAACAAATGCTGATGATGGATAACTTGGGCATTTGAATACTATTTAAACTGATTATAAATTTCTATATACTTTTTAGCAACGACAGGAGACGACATGAAAGAAACAGCAGCTTCACGAATAGTTGTTCTGTTGTAATTTTCCGGATGATTCAAAACCGTGTTGATCGACAAAGCCAGTGATTTTGATTCACCTAAAATTGCCAGTTTACCATTTTTGGGATTGATCAACTCCGGAATCCCTCCCACTTCGAATGCAACCACCGGTGTTCCACAGAACAGGGCTTCGCAGATTGTATTCGGAAAATTCTCCGCCTGTGAAGGTAGGACAAACAAATCAGCTGCCGAATATATTTTCGACATCTCTTCACTATTTGTGATGTAACCAAGGTGTTTTATACCAGAATTTTCTCCTTCAGAAAGCTCGTTTCCGGCGGAACAAACAAGAATATCGCTACGATTGATGTCCTTAATCGCATCCAAAAGGAGATGCAAACCTTTACGTTTATTATCGATATGGTGTGAGATGAAAAGGACAATCTTCTTGTCCAGTGGCAAACCAAGCGATTTCCGGGCATCTCCTCTTGAAATAAGAGGAAAATTACCGGGATCAATCCCATTGGGAATAACAGCATGTTTGAAACGGTTGAACAGCTTGCTTTTTTGAGAAAGCGAACCCAACCACTGTGATGGAGTAACAATCCGGACTTTTTGAGAATCCATACCTTTCATGGAATGCATTTTCTGCTCAAGCATTTTGCCGGCAAAGCATTCGTCAACGGTGTTCTTCAGTTGCGGACAAGGCATACAATTGTCCATAAACTTCCCGCAACCATCAGCATGATGACAACCACCGGTAAATGGGTTCATGTCGTGCAGCGTCCATACTACATTCTTATTGATTTTTCTAAAAAAAGAATTGAAATCCAGAAAACCTTCACTTACCCAATTGAGATGAACAATATCAGCATCACGCAACAAAGGGTGATTTTGCAATGCATATGGCGAAACAGAAAAGCTGAAATTTTCGAAACCATCCGGGCGATTACGGAGATGGTGTTTTGCTATGCGTACATGTTTGGATGGAAGTATTCCGGAGTATTTTAAAGCTTTCCGAATATTATCCAATCCTTTTTCCAGCAGAGGAAAAGAAGCACCATCCGCAGATTGATAACGGATGTGCGCAGGCATTCCGTTTTTAAATTTATAAAGCGTTAGCAAATGGGAATCAATTCCTGCTTCCAGCAAAGCCATGTGCAATCGACCGGTCGCCAAACCGGCACCTCCAAGATCACTGGTGCTGAGATGAACAACCTTCATTATTTGTAGAAGCTGATTAATTCTGATTTGAAACGAGGCAAATCCCAATCTCTCACCAGGAACCGAGGAACCTGGAAGGGATCAGAATGACTGTGGGCAATGTAAGGATAGTTCGCCGAGACAATTTTGTATTGCAATTCACGACACAAGCGTATTGTATCTTCTGTGTAATCCAATTTGGTTCCAAAAGGATAGGAAAAATGCTCAACAGGCTTTCCGATTTTCTCTTCCAGTATTCTTTTGGACTCTCCTATTTCTTCCTGTTGCTCCTTCACACTCAAAACTGCAAGTGATGGATGATTTAAAGTATGAGCCCCGATGATCGCGCTTCCGGAAGCAGACATTTTTTTTACTTCCTCCCATGTCATTGAACGATGCGAGGTACGCGTCGTAGAATTTCCAGTTTGAAGAATAAGATCTTTTAAAATTGCATTGCGATCTTCCGGTTTCATGGAACGCAAAACTGGAAGAAGATCCGAGTATAAAGTCTCTCTTTCTGTTTTATTCAATCCGACTTCCTGTTTTTTACCTTTGATTTCAATTTTTAAAGGAGATTTATTTACAGGATCGAATAAAAGCAATCTTTCCAGTTCATCCCACC
>CAYMMN010000517.1:0-2274 GCA_964391495.1 uncultured Flavobacteriales bacterium
TGGGTTGATTGGTTCAGTTAATTGTATTCTCTGGCCAGGATGTAATTACTCTACGCAGTACACTTTCATTGGAACTGGTCAGGTTGGTATCGTTAGCAAAAAAATTATTGTTGGGAGCGAAGTACAAGGAAAGCGCAGCGGATTGAACAACTGCTCCCTGAGGAATTTGTGAAAGATCGAATTTGAAAAAATTTCTCCAGCGAACAGGAATGCTGTTGATCGTCCATCCACCACAGAAATATTCTATTTCGTTCGGGTTGTTATTGGCAGGATGAAAATCATCTACGGTGGCATCTTCACCGGCTTTGTCAATTTTTAAATGCAGACAAGTTACCTGCGGAGTAAATGTGACAATCAACAATGGTCGCTGACTGGAATCCGGATGATCACCGGAAGCGAAAATCATTCTTCCATACTGGATTTCGACAACCTGTCTTAAAGAGAATCCGTAGTTCCCTGTATTCACCATTTCCTGTACCATAGCCGTTACATCCATGTTTGGATAATCCTGAGTGCCGCTGGTGCTTTGTGGCAGAAATACCTGATCCACATTCGTAACTGAAGGCTGATTATTCCAGGCAATGAGATTTTCCTGCCAGGGATCAGTTACCCTTTGCAAAACGCTTTCATTGGAACTGGTCAGGGATTGGTGCACATCATTGAAGCTATTGGGATGCGCGTAATAGAGGGAAAGATAGGCGCTGTTGACCACTGAGCCCGGAGGAATCATGTTGAGGTCGAACTTAAAGAATGTCCTCCAGCTTACCTCTGTACCATTGATGGTCCAGGTACCGCTACAATAATCAGTTTCGTTTGGATAGTTTCCATTCGGATACCAGTTGTCTACAGTTGCATCTTCAGATGATGGATCTAGACGAAGAGAAATAGTTGATTGTGCCGACAGGAATAAAGATGATAAGAACAGTAAGCCTGTCAGAAGGATTTGGGGGCGCATGGTATGGTGAGATTTCAAGATATAATTACAGATGTTTCCTATACCCACCAAAGTTTTCACCTACGAAAGGAGTACATTGGCAAAAGATCAAAAAAGATTAACCAAATACTGATTTGCCCTTTGCGCCCTTTGCGTCTTCTCTGCGGGCTTTGCGCGAAAAATCTCTCCAGTGATGCCTTCTTTTCAGATCTTTTCCTGAATTCGTATACTTGTTTAAAATTTACCAATCATGAAAAAGCTCTATCTCTTCCTGCTGCTCTTCATTCAGTATTCATGTACAACAGAGCCGGTGGCTGATACTTCTGAAAATACAGCGTTATTAAAAGACAGTCTGATCAATGTTCTACGTAACACAGATATTGCATGGTCAGAAACCGCAGCGAAAAAAGGATATCATCAATCGCGTCTGGATTTCGCGGCTAACGACGCGATAGATATGCTGGAAGGAAGCATGCCCTTGATGGGAATTGACGCGATCAGGAAATTTGTAGAATCGCATCCTGATTCTGATTTCGTAATGTCATGGCATCCGGTTACTGCTGATGTCGCTGCTTCAGGCGATCTTGGATATACTTTTGGTTCCTGGAAAATGATTCTGAAATTGAAGGAAGGAAAAGACTCAACAATGTTTGGTGATTACCTGACTGTCTGGAAAAAACAGGAAGATGGAAGCTGGAAATATGTGGTGGACGGAGGGAATGGTACGCCGGCGGAAATGAAGTAGGGAGCGGGGAGCAGGGAGTCCGGAGTCTGTAGTCTTTAGTCGGGAGTAGGTTGATGAATTTTTTTTCAGTACAAAGGGGTTTAAACAATCTTATATCACAAAGAGCACTAAGAAATCACAGAGGTCACTAAGGATTTGAATTTATTAATCTTCGTGCTCTTTGTGATTCCTTAGCGAACTTCGTGTAACAAAATTGTTTCAACATCTAAATGCAAAGCCTCTCTGTACAAGATGGTTCTAACAATCTTTTATCACAAAGAACACTAAGGGTGCACAAAGGTCACTAAAGATTTGTTTAATCTTCGTGCTCTTTGTGATCCCTTAGCGAACTTCGTGTAACAAAATTGTTTCAATCACTAAATGACAAGGCGAGTAAATGAAAAACAAACTTCAATCTCTTAAAACACAAAATGTTTTTCTGAAAGAATCTAACTCGCTTCTAAATTCAAGAAAATAAATTCCTTCCTCCAGATCCGCAATGGAAATAGCTTGTTGAGCTCCGGTGCATTTTATTTTTCGAAGACATTGACCAAGCTCGTTTGATAAAACGTAAAAGGATTTTTCATCAATATTGCCGTTCTGTTGAATGTAAACG
>CAYMMN010000518.1:0-2272 GCA_964391495.1 uncultured Flavobacteriales bacterium
AAAATAATACTGTAAATTAACTATTCTGAAGAATAATTTGTTCAAGAAGGTTTGAAGGGGTCACACCTGACTGTCTCCATTTAATTTGACCATCTTTAAACAGTAGCAAAGTAGGTACGCTTTGTATTTCATAATGTGCTGCGGACTGAGGTTGTTCATCAACATCAATTTTCAGAATAATCGCTTTTTCACCAAGCTTGTTTGCCAATTCAATCAGAATTGGATTCATCATCTTGCATGGTCCGCACCATGATGCACTAAAATCAACGAGTACTGGCTTTCCCGAATTTATTATTTCTGAAAATTTTGCCATGATTATTTGTTTAGAAGAATATACTCAGTCTGCGTAATCAATCCTGACCGGATCTTACATAAATATTTTCCAGTTGGGTAGTCGAGTGATTTCCATGTATAACTTAATTGTCCGGGTTGTACCAACCCATTCTGCAGTGTTTCGAGTAACTTCCCGTTTTCATTATAAATCAATACAGATAAATTACCCTTGATCCTGGTATTAATGGCGATTGTTACATCTGATTCTGAAGGGTTCGGAAAAATCTGTACCTGAAACGCATCCTCAGGAGTTGCTATGCTTCCTGATCCTGTAATACTTTCCTTGATTAAGAATACTTTAAAAACTCTTGAAGAAGCAACACTTTCTGCTCCGGTATTAATGAAAAAAATATTGGGCAGGGAACTTTCAATGCCTCCGGCGATTGTTCCTATTTGAATTTTTGAGTTGGGCAGAGAATTCAATCGAATAATTTCATCATCTGTTTGGATTACCGGAATGAATTCTGCACTACTTCCTAGCAATGCAGGCATCTCCACAGGCAATTTGTATTCAACTACGGAATCATTTGAAAATCGCGTAATCAAACTGATTGTCTTCACAAACGGGACATTGATATCATCAATAAGTGTGTTTGTTGTTGTGTCTAATGTATATCGGCTCATTCCACCAAAGAAAATGGAATGCATAGTATTGGCAGCGGAATCCCAAAGCGCGGCTTTTGCAGTGTGGTATTGATTCAGATATTGATTGAAATCCGGACGTACATTGTATCCATTTGCGGTAAGGTCTACTGTATTTAACCAGGGTAAATCCTGATTGGGTTGAAACACCCCGCTGAAAATGGTAAATCCTTTTTCTCCATTTGGAAATACCTGAGGAAGCATATTATAGTCCCTTCGATGCAGATTCGCTGTATCCTGAACAGCAATATAATTTTGAATAGACAGGTTACCGCCAATATCACTAATAGTGAATTTACGGATTTCACTCGTGTAAACCTGCGTATATGTTGACATGCCCATTGGATTGTACCGGCCATCAAAACGTTGCCCACAAACGAGATACATAATAGTATCTAATCTGCCCAGATATCCTCCGGTAACTGCCATCCGCTGGTCAGTTATCTGACGGAAATAGGGTACAATTGTACTCCCATTAATAATTGCATCAATAGTATTAGGAACATCAATTATAGTCAGATTTGGAAATGTAATATGATCCGCAGAAATTGTACTATATCCATATCCCCCGATGACATACAAATTGTCATCATGTTGAATGAACTCCATATTTGTACTTTGTAATTGTTCAATTAATCCACCGGATAATCCTGTAAGTGATGTAGACCAAACTTGTTTTTGAGCAGGGTCAATTACATAAATATTTGTATTGTTTGCTAATGGATCAAATGAAGCAAATGGTTGTCTTCGATGTAAGCCGTCTGTCCGGCCACCAATGAATAGCCACTTCCCATCATATTGTGCATGTACAAAGGACTGCAGCCCGGGCATTCCGGGTATTGTATCTTCTTCAATTTCTATTCGGAAGATTTCCGGAGCAGTAGCAAAAATTCCACCGCTCTGAAGCATAATGAAAATTGCCAGAAGGAAATTTTTCATTTTGTATCAAATTAAGATGTAAATAATATTAACTAATGAAATTTCAATTTTTATTTTCCTTTGGAATAGAAAAGGAATTTGCGAATAATCCGCCTAATAACGCTCCATACAAAGTACTTCTGTACCATACCGAAGTGATCATGCAGGTGCCATTTGCACAGCCGACAAAGTTCCAGTAAAGATAGCCTGCAATAGAACCAAGAATGATTCCGGCTAATGTCCACTTGTATTTTAGAAATAATGTCATTTCTCTACCGGATATCCTTTCTCCTGCCAGCCAAGTATCCCACCGTCCAGATTGGTAACTTTTGTAAAACCTTCGGATTGCATCATCTCTGAAGCCTTGAGACTTCGTTTC
>CAYMMN010000519.1:0-2271 GCA_964391495.1 uncultured Flavobacteriales bacterium
ATGATTGCTTTTAACAATCTTGACAAGCAGCTGCTCCATTACCTTCAACAAAGGGCAAAAGCAGTGAATACCAAGGCATTATACATCACACACCAGGAAATCGCGGATGAATTGCATACTCACAGAGAAGTTGTTTCGCGACTTTTAAGAACCATGGAAGAAAAGAAAATGGTTATCCTGGGAAGAAACACCATCGAGCTCCTGGTAGATTAAGAGTTCCTGCATTTCCGGGATTTTAATTTTGTCTTTCTGATTATTTCCTTTCAGTTTTTGTGATTTATCCAACAATTGTCACATGGACAGTGCTGGTCTGTACCGACATTTGCATAAAAATAAGCAGATAAATAAATGGAAAAACTGATTCAGGAACTCCGAAATGGAAATGCAACAGTTGTCGACGTCCGTTCATCACTGGAATTCATGGGTGGACATGTAGCAGGAAGTATTAATATTCCTATGGACGAAATTGAAGAACGAATTGAAGAATTGAGAAAAATGAAAAATCTGATTCTTTGTTGTGCCAGTGGCAACAGAAGTGGTATGGTTGCAGATTATCTAAATTCAATTGACATTCCTTGTCATAACGCCGGCTCCTGGCTGGACGTAAATTATTTGCAACATTCATAATAATAATAAACAGAATTGTTCTCCCTCAACACACTTCACTCTTCACACTTCACTCTTCACTAACACATGCTCTCTCTCCTCAAAAAAGCTTTCGGAATCAGTCCATCTGTAAATGTCCATGAATGGATTCAGAACGGCGCGATCATCGTTGATGTCAGAACACCTGATGAATTCAGATCCGGTCACATCAAAGGATCGCTGAATATCCCGTTGAATAATTTACCGGGACAATTATCAAAAGTGGATAAGGAAAAACAAATTCTCACATGTTGTGCTTCCGGAATGCGCAGCTCATCAGCCCGGCACATTTTAAAATCAAAAGGATTTGTGCATGTGCACAATGCCGGAAGCTGGGTTAGTTTAAAAAAATACTTCAAATGATTCACTCCATTGTACAATCCCTGGCAACCTGGAATCTCATTCGCTGGATACGCTTTGGTTTGGGAACTTCTCTTATCATTCAGGGAATTGTTTATAAAGATACCATATCAGGTTTATTTGGCGCATTGTTATTTTATCAGGCAATCACCAATACAGGATGTTGTGGTGTAAACGGGTGTACCACTGAAGTAAATCCAAAAAACGCTTCAGCGGGTAGTATTACCGAATACGTTGAAATAAAATCTAAATCATCCGAATCAATAAAACAAAATTCTCAATCCTGAATCTATCTCAGGGAAGAGGATTAAAAACAAAATAAAATGTCATCCTTTCAAGAATTAATCAGTTCCGGAAAACCCGTACTTGTCGACTTTTCCGCAGAATGGTGTGGTCCATGCAAAATGATGGCTCCAATCCTGGAGCAGGTAAAATCAAATGTCGGCGACAGGGTTACTATCATCAAAGTAGATGTGGATAAAAATCCTGGTGCCGCGGGAATGTATCACATCCAGGGTGTTCCTACTCTGATTTTATTTCAAAATGGAGAAATAAAATGGCGTCAATCCGGTGTAGTACCAGCCGATCATCTTACCAATATCCTCTCAAAATTTAATTAAAAGACTATGGAAAAGGTTCATTATTATGATGTAAATTTGAAATGGGATTCTGATCGCAAAGGAACAATGAATTCACCGGTGTTGACTACATCAATAGAAGTCGCTACACCACCGGAATTCGCAAAAGGAATGCCCGGAATCTGGTCTCCGGAGCATTTGCTTGTCGCTGCTGTCAACTCCTGTCTGATGACAACCTTTCTTGCCATTGCTGAAAATTCCAAATTGGAATTTATTAGTTTTGAATCCGCGGCGAAAGGGAAATTGGAAATAGTGGATGGCAAATTTATGATTTCTGAAGTTGAACTGATGCCAAAACTTTCGATTGCTAAAAGTACTGACCCCGAGAAAGCATTGAGAATTCTTCAAAAATCAGAAGCTGCATGTTTAATTTCAAATTCAGTCAAATCCAAAATAATATTCAATCCTACAATACTCGTTCCGGAAACCATATGAGAAAATTACTTTCAGTTCTTAGTCTGCTTCTTCTTTTATCATTTTTATCATACTCCCAAAATGCCGCTGAAAAACAAGCGCCTAAAGCTCAAAGCGACGCTCCTGTTATCAAAAATCTAAACGTGATCGCGTACGATTTGTTGATTCAGAATAAAAAGGATTTGGAATTTTTCTTGGAGAAGATCAAGTGTGT
>CAYMMN010000520.1:0-2269 GCA_964391495.1 uncultured Flavobacteriales bacterium
TGGTGGATTTGGTGGCGGCGGTGGAATGAATATGGAAGATATTTTCTCTCATTTCGGAGATATCTTCGGTTCTGAGGGAAGTCCTTTTGAAAGTTTCTTTGGCGGCGGAAGAGGTGGTGGCAGAAGAGTAAACAGAGGTACAAATCTTCGTATCAAAGTAAAATTAACGCTTGAAGAAATCGCTCATGGTGTTGAGAAGAAAATAAAAGTAAACAAACAGGTTGCCTGTTCAACCTGTAAAGGTTCAGGGGCGCAGGACGGCGGTTCATTTAACCGTTGTACAACATGCGCCGGGACCGGCCAGGTTCACAGGGTTACGAATACGTTTATCGGACAGATGAGGACCACAACGACTTGTCCTACCTGTCATGGCGAAGGCCAAACAATTACTGATAAATGTAAATCCTGTTCCGGGTCCGGAGTTCAGAGAGGAGAGGAAGTTATTTCCATTAATATCCCGGCGGGAGTTGGTGAAGGAATGCAACTCACAGTGAGTGGCAAAGGGAATGCTGCTGAGCGCGGAGGAATCCCCGGTGATTTGCTGATCGTAATTGAAGAGGCACATCATCCTCATTTTCATCGCGACGGAAATCACCTCTTGCACGATCTGTATCTGAACTTTGCCGATGCTGCTCTTGGAATTTCTGTTGAGATTCCTACTCTTGAAGGCAAAGCGAAGGTCAAAATTGATGCGGGTACTCAGGCAGGCAAAGTCTTACGTTTGAAAGGCAAAGGTCTTCCATCCGTGAATAGTTATGGTCGGGGAGATTTGCTTGTTAACATCAATGTATGGACACCTCAGCATTTGTCATCGGAGGAAAAGAAACTTTTGGATCAACTCCGGCACTCTCCGAATTTTAAACCAAATCCCGGAAAAGGAGATAAGAGTTTCTATGATAAAATGAAGGAGTTTTTTCATTCCTGATTCTAAAATTTAATTTTGATCCCCGGCTTTTTTGAGCCGGGGATTCTTATTTTTGATGAATTATATTCACTATGAACATCATTGAAATTGAAAATGTAACCAAGCGATATGCCGGCCATGTTGCATTACGGGATGTGACACTTCATATCCCTGACCAAAGTGTTTTCGGACTGCTTGGTCCCAACGGTGCTGGAAAAACTTCGCTGATCAGAATCGTCACACAAATTACAGCTCCTGATTCAGGCCGAATTCTTTTCAAAGGGCAGCCGCTTACAGAAAAACATATCGGGCACATGGGCTATTTGCCAGAGGAACGCGGATTGTATAAGAAGATGGAAGTAGGAGAACAGGCGCTCTACCTCGCTCAGTTGAAAGGTTTGTCAAGGGCTGAGGCGATGAAGAAATTGAAATACTGGTTTGAAAAATTTGAGATTCAGACCTGGTGGAAAAAGAAAGTTGAGGAATTGTCCAAAGGAATGGCACAAAAAGTCCAGTTCATCACAACGATTCTTCATGATCCTGATTTTTTAATTCTTGATGAGCCCTTCACAGGTTTCGATCCCATCAATGCTGAATTGATAAAGAATGAATTGCTTGAACTTAAAAACAAAGGTGTGACTATTGTGCTTTCCACTCACCGTATGGAAAGTGTGGAGGAGTTGTGCAGTCACATTGCTTTGATCAATAACGCGGAAGTTATTCTGGAGGGTGCGGTCAAGGATGTACGCAAGCAGCATAAATCAAATTCTTTTGAAATTCAATACGTCGGTAATAAGATAGCTTTTACAAATGCATTGTGGACAGGTTTTGAATTGCTGGATCTGAAAGAAGATTCAGATCATCAGGTAGCGAAGATCAGGATGTTGGGAAAACACACTACCAATGAACTTCTGCAACTTCTGATTCCAAATGTGGAGGTCCTTGGATTCCGGGAGATCATTCCGAGCATGAATGATATTTTCATTCAGAAGGTAAATGAAGCTACGGAATTGTCATCCAGAGGAGCTGTTGTTAACGCATAATATTTATTTGATCAGATTATTTATTTTCATTTCTCTATTACATGAATAAAATTCTGCTTGTCATTCGCCGGGAATATCTTACCCGCATCCGGAAGAAATCATTCCTGTTGATGACCATCCTGGGTCCTGTGCTCATGGGAGGAATCTTCGTTGTCGCGTTTATGTTGGATCGTGTCGACACGGAAGTGAAGACTATTGCCGTCATTGATGATTCGCATCTTTTCGATGGTAAATTCAAAGATAATGAGCGTCTGCATTTCATGTACACACAGGATCCGGTAGACTCTGTAAGAAAAAGAAGTAAGACGAACGGAATTTTCGG
>CAYMMN010000521.1:0-2258 GCA_964391495.1 uncultured Flavobacteriales bacterium
ACTACGACTCGTTTCAGTTGCATTCCGGTATAAAAATTTGAGATGAATCAAACAAAGGGCGCTTCGTAACCCTAATGAAAGACCAACCAGATCCGGGAGCTGAAAATCAGCTAAAGGATCTGGTTGGGAAAATGGAAAATTATTTAGCGTTCTTCTCGATATAATCGATCGCCTGGCCGACTGTAGAGATCTTTTCAGCCTGATCGTCCGGAATAGCGATATTGAATTCTTTTTCGAATTCCATGATCAACTCAACGGTGTCAAGAGAATCCGCTCCCAAATCGTTTGTAAAGCTGGCTTCAGTCGTCACTTCTTTTTCGTCAACACCAAGTTTGTCGATGATGATGGCTTTCACTTTTGATGCAATGTCTGACATGTTTGTGTCCTTTTAGGTGATTTAGATTAAATGTTGTGCAAAGTAAAATTTATTCGACTTAAAATCAAAATGGAGATTTTAGCCTTTTCGGAGCTTATTCAGAGTCACTGGTTTAAAGACTCAGAATTCTTTTTTATCATTAAATACTATCATTTTTACTCTTTTCATATTCATTTCCCGCAGTATTTATTCGAAAAAAGAAGAAAGAGATTAAAATGCAGTTTTATCGTTATTGATTAATTTCTGGATTCAGATTAGATATTTGGACCTGGAAGGCAGTAATTAATGCATGAACATTCGAAGCATGTAGAAAATTCCGGCTGCCAACAGAGCAGAAACAGGAATGGTGAGCACCCATGCCCAGATGAGCTGAATTGTTACACCCCAGCGCACGGCACTTACACGTTTAGTTACTCCAACTCCGATGATTGCCCCTGTAATAGTATGTGTGGTACTCACCGGGATTTTAAAATGTTGTGTACCAAAAAGAGTCAAAGCACCTGCCGTTTCAGCGCTAAATCCTTCAAATGGAGTCAGTTTGGTTACTTTTTGCCCCATTGTTTTAACAATTTTCCATCCACCGATCATTGTTCCGGCGGCAATTGCGGTATAGCAGGCGAGAGGAACCCATTCAGGCAATTCTGTAATATCTCCGATAGCTCCCTGCGACACCATGGCTGCAGCGATGATACCCATAACTTTTTGGGCATCATTACCACCATGACCAAGGCTATATGCCGCAGAGGAAAGTAACTGAAGTCTTCGGAATACTACATCCACTTTTGAGGGATTGAACCGTTTACAGATATTGATAGTCAGAACAGAGATAATATAGGACATCAACAAACCGATAACCGGAGCGAGTACAATGAAATAAACAGTTGGCATTACCTTTTCATATTGCACTGCGGAAAATGATCCGGCATTTGCAATACCTGCACCGGCGAATCCGCCGATGAGAGTATGTGAAGAACTGGATGGAATACCGCCCCACCATGTGGCCAGATTCCAGATGATGGCTGCAATGACCCCGGATAACACGACCAGTAATGTGACGTTTTCCTTGTTCACAGTTTTGGCTACTGTATCCGCCACTTTAAGCTCAAAGATCCAGTAAGCCAGAAAGTTAAAGGCCGCAGCCCAAATTACAGCGGTGAGTGGGGAAAGAACTTTTGTGGACACCACTGTTGCAATCGAATTGGCAGCATCATGAAAACCATTGATGAAGTCAAAGACCAGAGCCAGGATGATTACAAGTGTAATAAGTTGCATAATGTGCTTATTATCAGAAAATAGTAGAGTTTATGCGTGTTTCACAATTACAGATTCAATTACATTCGCAACATCTTCACACATATCGGTTGCGGTTTCGAGTGCTGACAAGACCTCTTTGATTTTGATGATCTGGATCGCATCCTTTTCTTCTTCAAATAAGCGGGCAACCGCGTTATCGAAAATATCATCCGCATGATTCTCAATGCTGTTGACTCTTACCAGTGCCTCACGAATTTTGATCATGTTGTTCATGCTGCGAAGGCTTTGGATTGCAGTATTCAATTCTTCCGCGCACTGAAGAATCAGTTCGCTAAGCTTTATCATTGAAGGATGAATGGTTTCAACCTTATAAAGCTCGATTCTCTTTGCTGACCCATGAATGTAATCGATAATATCATCCAGTCCTGAAGCCAGATGCTGTATGTCCTCACGATCGAACGGAGTGATAAAGGTGCGCGCTACTTCATTGAAGATTTGATGTGTGATTTCATCACCGGTATGTTCGAGCTTCTCTATCTGACGAATATATGCAGTCCTTTTTTCAGGAGAAGTTGTGGTAAGCGCCTCGTAAAGTAGCTTGGAGATCGCAACAAGATTCGCAGAAGAC
>CAYMMN010000522.1:0-2256 GCA_964391495.1 uncultured Flavobacteriales bacterium
CTGAGCTCGGATTTCAAGTGGTCCATAACCAATATTCGGAGTGCTCACTGAAATACGCAACCTTCCGTTATTTGCGCCATTGCCTGTTTGAGAATACTCAATTACCCCACTCGATCCACTGACCAGAAGTGGTGGTCTGGCGATGGTAATATCTGGCAAAAGGTCGCAATTGGTCGTCCCATCTTTACAACTACATGTTTTAGCATTAGTAGTGGTGCATTGCGCATACGTGAAATTTGGAACAAACAACAGCATGCCAATACAAATACGTAGGAATGTTTTCATTCACTTGTGTGTTTAAATGATTCTAATTATGGACTGCAGGGAACAGGCGGAGAGAAAGAATCTTACCTGAAATGCTAATATAATTAATTAACAATTCAGATTATACTAGTACAAGGCTTTCTGATAATTATCCAAGTATGTGGAAATTAAAAAATAACCTAAATTGTTCTCCCAACCCAATGCTTCAAAAATTATGTCACTTCGAACCTTTCAAATCGTTTTCCTTCTAAGTTTTGGACTTATCTGTTCTTCAACAGCTCAGGTTAGTACATACATCTTTCAATCGGAAATCAGTACTTATGATGAAATAGCTTCGGGAACTTCTCTTGGTGATACTTTTTCTGAAGACGAATATTTTGTTGATCCTTCAATTCCACTAGGTGGAACAAGCCAAAGTGGTCCCGGTTTGCCCATTGGTTTTAATTTCCTCTATAATGGATTCAATTATGATGTTTTCGGAGTGAATGTGAATGGTTGGATCGCGCTTGGAACCGGTGGAGTGAATATGAATTCAGCATCTGATTACTTTCCGCTGAATTCTTCTACCGGCGGAAATTTCCTTGCAGGATTCGCAAGAAATCTCCAGGCACAAAGTGGTTCATCGATCCTGTATTCGACAATAGGTACCAGTCCAAACAGAACATTGGTGATTCAATGGAAAAATTTCAGAAAGCATGGAAACATTGGCGACAACTTTAATTTTCAAATTCTGCTTTATGAAAGTAGTAACCAAATTGAATACAGCTATGGTGAAATGACTTGTAATCTGAATGCAAGTTTTGTTACAGTTGGAATGATTGGAAATGACAGCAGCGATTTTAATCTACGGGGTACAGGAACGGGAGGTTGGGTCAACTCAATCAACGGAGCTACGAACACTGCTACATGCACATTGAATCCTTCATCAGTTCCACCTGTTGGTCTCCATTATAAATGGGAAGCCCCTGCCCCCTGTACCGCTCCGCCGGTCCCCGGAGTTGCACTTTCCTCCTTTTCCACAGTTTGCCCGAACAATCCTTTCATTGTATCTCTATCGGGTAACAGCAGTGGGCCCGGACAGACTTACCAGTGGCAATCTTCTCCGGATTCCATTACCTGGACGGATCTTACCGGAGCAACCGTCTTGAGTTATTCGTCCACACAAGTCATTGCAAATTGGTATCGCTGTGCCGTTACCTGTAGCGGACTCACCGCCTATTCCACTCCTGTTTTTGTTGATTTTAGTCCTCCAACACTTTGTTACTGCACACAAAATCTTGGTGGAGATTGCATGGGTTATGGCTCAATTGACAGTGTAAGAATTTTTGGTACCACCCTTGCGAATGTAGGAACAGGTTGTGGTAATTTGACGGCACCAAATTATTCCGATTATCCACCATCTGGATTTACCACTGCCACATTGATACGTAATGCTACATACGAAATCAGTGTCACCACCACATTCAATGCGAATATTTCACTTTGGATAGATTATGACAGAAATGGTTCTTTCGACGCATCGGAATGGTCGCAGATCAGCGCTTCTACAACTATCAATGTTCCATCCAGTATTTTGTTCATTGTCCCATCAACTGCATCACTGGGTACGACCAAAATGAGAATCCGAACACGACTTTCAGGCGCGACCAATGGTGCTATCGACGCATGTACAAATTTCCTTTCCGGAGAAACAGAAGATTATACAATTGTCATCGATGATGGTACAGGTATTTCACTTCAGGCTAATTCAGGAGAAATGATACGCAGCTATCCGAATCCCGCAGAGTCATTCATTCTCGTTGAAGCAATGCAAAATTTGCATCAGCCATCTCTGAAGCTGATTGATCTGAATGGTAAAGTTTGTTACAGTACGAATGGTGATTTCCTTGCGAATGGAAACAGCGCAAAAATTGATGTAAATTCACTTCCATCAGGAATGTACATCATGGAATGTACTTCACTCGAAGGTGTGCAGCACAGTCGGATTCAAGT
>CAYMMN010000523.1:0-2255 GCA_964391495.1 uncultured Flavobacteriales bacterium
CCTGGATACCCAATCTGTGCAGTGTCGGGGCACGGTTCAGAAGAACCGGATGTCCTTTCAGTACGTTTTCAAGAATGTCCCAAACGATCGGGTCTTTTCTGTCTACAATTTTCTTCGCTGATTTAACAGTCTTCACAACTCCACGCTCAATCATCTTACGGATGATAAATGGCTTGAAGAGCTCCGCTGCCATGTCCTTCGGAAGACCACACTCGTGCAGTTTCATTTCAGGACCTACGACAATTACCGAACGTGCGGAATAATCGACACGTTTACCGAGCAAGTTCTGACGGAATCGACCTTGTTTACCTTTCAAAGAATCAGAAAGGGATTTCAAAGCACGGTTTGATTCAGTTTTAACGGCATTCACTTTACGCGAATTGTCGAACAGAGAATCCACCGCTTCCTGAAGCATCCGTTTTTCATTCCGGAGGATTACATCAGGAGCTTTGATTTCCAGAAGTCGTTTCAAACGGTTGTTACGGATAATCACACGGCGATACAGATCGTTGAGGTCAGAAGTCGCGAAACGACCTCCGTCCAGCGGAACGAGTGGACGCAATTCTGGTGGAATAACCGGAACCACTTTTACAATCATCCATTCCGGATGATTTTCAATATGTGTATTCGCGGCACGGAAAGCTTCAACAACATTGAGACGTTTCAAGGCCTCGTTCTTACGTTGCTGTGAAGTTTCATTGCTCGCCTGGTGACGTAAATTGTACGAAAGTTCATCAAGGTTCAAACGGGAAAGCAAATCATACAATGCTTCCGCTCCCATCTTCGCGATGAATTTATTCGGATCTTTTTCGTCAAGGTGTTGATTGTCTTTCGGAAGGGTTTCAAGAATCTGGAGGTATTCTTCTTCCGTGAGGAAGTCCAGGTAATTGATTCCATCCTCACCTTTCACACCGGCCTGAATAACTACGTAACGCTCGTAATAGATAATCATGTCGAGCTTTTTGGTAGGAAGTCCGAGCAGGTAACCGATTTTATTCGGGAGTGAACGGAAATACCAAATGTGCGCGACAGGAACCGTAAGGGTGATATGACCCATACGTTCACGACGTACTTTCTTTTCTGTTACTTCAACACCACAACGGTCACAAACAATACCCTTGTAACGGATACGCTTGTATTTACCACAGTGACATTCCCAATCTTTTACCGGTCCAAAAATCCGCTCGCAAAACAATCCGTCGCGCTCGGGCTTATAAGTACGGTAATTGATGGTTTCAGGCTTCAGAACTTCACCACTCGACTGCTCCAGGATGTGCTCCGGAGATGCCAGACTGATGATGATCTTGGTGAAATTGGATTTGATCTTTATTTCTTTTCTGGTTGCCATCTTTTTTGATTTTTAGTTTGACGTTGTAAGAATGTTAAGCGTGATCACGTTTAATTCCAAACATCAAACATTATTCGAGGGTAATCTTCAGTCCAAGGCCACGTAATTCGTGGAGCAATACGTTGAAGGATTCCGGAATTCCAGGTGTCGGCAGATTGTCGCCTTTTACAATCGCTTCGTACGTTTTCGCACGACCGATGACGTCATCTGATTTCACGGTAAGGATTTCCTGAAGGATGTTTGCCGCACCGAATGCTTCCAGTGCCCAAACTTCCATTTCCCCAAAACGCTGTCCTCCGAACTGCGCCTTACCACCCAACGGCTGCTGAGTGATGAGAGAGTATGGTCCGATTGACCGGGCGTGCATCTTGTCGTCAACCATGTGTCCGAGTTTCATCATATAGATGATACCTACAGTTGCAGGCTGATCAAAACGCTCACCTGTACCTCCGTCATGCAGATACGTTGAACCGAATTTCGGAAGACCTGCCTTGAGAACATAATCATCGATTTGTTCAATGGTAGCACCATCAAAAATAGGAGTGGCAAAATTCATCCCTAATTTTTCTCCGGCCCATGCAAGGATGGTTTCGTAAATCTGTCCAAGGTTCATACGGGAAGGTACACCCAGCGGATTGAGAACAATATCAACCGGAGTTCCGTCTTCAAGGAAAGGCATGTCTTCATCACGAACAATTTTCGCGACGATACCCTTGTTTCCGTGACGACCGGCCATCTTATCACCCACTTTCAGCTTACGCTTCTTAGCTATATAAACTTTGGCAAGCTGAACAATTCCTGCAGGCAACTCGTCTCCTACTGTCAGCGCGAATTTCTTACGCTTGTAGATTCCGGTTACATCATTGTATTTGATGTTGAAGTTGTGCAGCAATTGTTTGATCTGATC
>CAYMMN010000524.1:0-2247 GCA_964391495.1 uncultured Flavobacteriales bacterium
CTTTGGTTTCATTAAAGAATTTTACAATTCCTTTTTCCATTTTAATTGATTGTGTTGTATTATATTAATTGATGTGTGACAAAGGTACGATAATAATCGATACCACCCTCTCGGGACGCTGATATTTATGAATTTGTGATAAGATGAGGATGTAATTGGGAACGCTGCAAGAATCAGGTTCCTATAAAGCCACTTTAAAACAATATATGCCTGCTATTCAGCTGTTTATGAATGTCTAAAAGATGGTATTTCAAAAGGTATCCAGATCCCCGAGACTGAGATACCAATTATTGAAGTCTAAAATACCCCGAATATTCCCCTTTCCGAGGTGAATTCTTAGGATGAATTCCAGCGGTTGAGGCAAAAACCTGACAGGAACAGGGAGAAAACCATGTTTCGAAGGTGTGATTTTCCCTGTCGAGAGGTCTTGAAATGCCATCATGATCAGGTCAACTTGGTGATTCCTCGCCTGAGCGGACAACCAGTTTAAAAGAACACCGACAGAAGTTTTTGATTCCGGCTCGTCATACTTCATCAACTCAAGAATGCTGACTGTTTTCAAACCAAAAAATTCAGTGATCCGAAAAACAATAATCGCTGTGATCATCCCTTCTCTCGTAATCTTATACATTCGGTAATTTCTTAATGGAATGTCCAGATATCTCCATTTGTGGTAAGCCAGATCACGAAGTGTACAGTATTTTTTATTCTTCAGAAATTTCTGATGAAACTTCTCGAATTCCGATGCATCAATTTCCGGATCGAACAGTTCAATGGTGAATCCATCCATTTTTTCTGAATTCGAAAATTCAATTTTTTGTTCTTCTCCTCGCTTCAAATTTCCTTTGGAGAAATATTTTTTCAAAACAATCAATGGCTTAAGAATCTTCACATAAAGCGGAAGATATCCGAGAGTACTAAATTTTAATTTAGAACGAAAAACCGGTGATGAAACAGGATTAGGAAAACCAACAGTGAACTGAATATCCTGACGACTCGCTTTATCATAAGTTAGCTCCGCGAGTTTTGGGAATAATCCCTGTCCGCGAGCATCCGGATGCGTGAGTGTATTCACAGACAAAGATCCATTCAGCACTTCGGTATTTGCAAAATATTTCCTTGGAAGAATGATGTATTGAGAATACAATTCGTTCAATTTTTCAGCAACAAAAAGAATCGCCTTTCCATCAGGATTCCGCAAATACTCCCAATCAAGATAAGCAGGTTTTGAAATGTCCTGTCCGGGATAGGTATTTTCAGTCAGTTGAATAAGCCTCTGAAAATCCGGATCACTGAATTCCGAAAAAGTAAAATCATTTCTCTCTTCGTCCATGGATTTTCTCAAAGAGGTTGCGGTATACTGAACAAATTCTTTCCCAAGTATAATAAGATTTCACACGATGAATAGCCGAATGTTTATACCCTGATATTTTTTCATCCGAAAAATGCTCCAGTGCTTCGAGCTGTCTTGCCAGCTCAGGAACAGAAGTAAAGTACAATTGTGAATTGGCTGTCACTTCTCTGTTGAACATATTGTCATGACAAACGCAAACAGCGCCGGTGATCATTGCCTCAAGCAAAGAAGGATTTG
This sequence comes from uncultured Flavobacteriales bacterium, assembly GCA_964391495.1. Lineage (GTDB taxonomy): Bacteria > Bacteroidota > Bacteroidia > AKYH767-A > 2013-40CM-41-45 > JADKJP01. Next base: position 1,592 of record CAYMMN010000524.1, read on the forward strand.
TTCCTCCGACACTGTGTCCATGCAAATAGGCAAAAGCACCACCGCGTAAAGAATCCAGAATCTGTTTGTCATAGATCGCACCTGTAAATTTTACATTCGGACTTTGCAGCTTCAGAAGTTCTCTGACATAAGTGGAATTATCTATCCCTCCAACAACAATTAACTTCCTGGAAGTGGAAGTTTGCAAATAACCCTCCACAATTTCACGAATATGATTTTCGGGAACCAGTCGGGCTACAACAAGATAATATCCACCTTGTGCAACACCATAATTTGCCAAATCTTCTATACGGAATTTCATGGGCTCGTCCGCTCCATATTCAATGATGGAAATTTTATTTTCCGGAACATGGAGTGAATTGGTCCAGAAATCACGAACTCCGGTACCATCCGCAATGATGTGCTGACTGTATTGTCTGGTTAATCGTTGCGCCAATCGTACGTAACTTTTTTTCACTCTTGAAAATTTCGTACGCAGGTGTTCAAGTCCGTCTACATTGGTGATCAGTTGTGTTTTTGCACTTCTGTACATTGGATAAAATAGTGCCCCACCGACTCCACACACCAGGACAATATCTTGCTTGCCTTTGGTCAGACGCAGGGAATCCCAGTAATACCACACAGGATGAACACTTTTTTTATAGGCTGATTGAATA
>CAYMMN010000525.1:0-2241 GCA_964391495.1 uncultured Flavobacteriales bacterium
CACGTCCCGCTTCCTCCGGGATGATAAAATATGCGGCACCCATAAAACCGGTGAGCAGCCAAACAACAAGTAAATTCGTATGAACTGCTCGTGCAGTATTGAAAGGAATAACAGAATGCAGTCCATCATAACCCATGTGGGCAAAACCCATGATGAAACCGTAAATAAGCTGCAAACTGAGAAGCAGCATGCAAGTGGCAAAAAACCAATATGCCAGTTTTTGTGATTTGTATTTCATAAGAAAGATTTTTCTGTTTTTGAGGAGATGATTAATTCTTATCCGACAAAGTTGGTTTTGCAGGGAAGCCATTCAAATCAGCTTCGTTGATCCATTTCAAGAAAGCAATCACATCGCTGATTTCATTGTCACTAAAATGATAATTCACCATTTTACGCTGGCCCGGATACAAGGCAGCCGGATCCTTCAGAAAAAGTTTCAGCCATTCTTCGCCTCTTCGATCATACGCTTTAGTGAGCTCAGGTGCGTAATATGCCCCTTCACCAAAAATGGTATGACACCCCATGCAGTTGTTTTTGTCCCAAATCATTTTCCCCCTGTTTACTTCAGCGGTGATGTTTTGTTGATGCGTCTGCTGTGGAATTTTTTGCATCGTGTCTACGGTGAGCCAGAGGAACACACCTGAAAACGCGACTGTTCCAACAATAAAGAACAGTCTGGCTTGTGATTTCGAAAGCATATGTGTTTTTTTTTGTGGTGGTGGATATAGTATGTGTGATGAAAACCCTGAATAATAAATGGCAACTAAATAATTTGCCCGAATATATAACAGACATTTTAATCGGACAAATATATCCACTTTAAAATTTCATTTACAAATATAAAGTTTTAGTTTTTGGTAAAATTTCAACCCTTTAAAATGCAAAACTGATGAAAGTCATATTTCAGGAAACCTGATCCATTGGCTATTGAATGTTACAAGGCATCCTTTTGTGTCCAAATAAATCCCTTCGAAGTACAATAGAAGTTTTCATTTCCTCCAATATTTGTCCCAAAACCAAAACTATTTTTTTTGAATTCACATCATCGGGAATATTCCATGAATGGGAAAAAAAAATCCTAGCAGAAATCATTCTAAAATATTACCGGAAGAAATTCGATGTTGAAAAAACTGTAAGAGAAATGCGATTCGTTAAATATTTCATCAAATCAAATCCTTTTATTTCAAAATTCTTACAATACATAAAAGCAACATGGAGAATTTTTAATTCCTTTTTTCCATTGTATCCGCCTTTTGCATTTTCATTTTTCAAAATACAACCCTGAACCTTTCAGTCGTGGAACCAATGGGTTTTAACAAGGTTTAATCATTCAAAAATAACAAACCTTATGATTAAATATTGTTACCTCTTTATGATCATGTTGATTATTTCGACATTTTCAAATGGACAACATGCAAGTGTACACAAGGTCCAAACAGGGACCAGTACTCTGATCCGAAACGGAAACGGAAGCGGCAATTCATCAAATTCAGTTGGCGACCCTTCTATTTTTGGACAAAATGTATGGAATGTGTATGCCTGGAATTCTACCGGTTCTGACAGTTGGGATATCGGTTATGCAGGTTACTATGTTGACACTGCATTAACAATGAACACCCTGGATTACTGGGATGGTGGACTGAGTCCGTCTTTTGCCATGAATTACGAAGGAGACCCGGTAACTGATGAAGACCATTCTTTCTCCGCCAAACGAAGAGGATTTCCTTTTGGTCGATACCAGATCAACATCCCTGCACATGATGACTATGCCTATGTGTTGATAGATGGTGTTGAAGTCTGGAATCATGAAGGCTGTTGTGATTCGCACAACGATGTATGGGAAGGTGTGCTGAACGACTCCTCTACTATAGAATTCAGAGTAATGGAATTTGGCGGTGGTTCTTATGGAATTATTGAGATAGTTCCATTGGTACTGACAGGTCATGCAACTGCCGCTTTTATTGCTTGTCCGAATGGAACAACTGATTTGACCATTTCTGCAACTGGTGGTTTTCCTCCATATACTGGTTTAGGAACCTTTACTGTAAGTGCAGGTACATATGATTATACTATTGTTGACAGTCTCGGTAATACAACTTTATTCACAGTAGAAGTACCGGATGCACAACCCGATTCGATTATTACGACCAGCGCGCCTGCAAATTTCTGCGAAGGTGATACTATCACACTGACTGGACCATCATACGGTTCCGATCTCAATTTCACAGGAGGATGGCAAAA
>CAYMMN010000526.1:0-2221 GCA_964391495.1 uncultured Flavobacteriales bacterium
CTTGCAGATCAAATGCAGAAAGTGTTCAACTGGGAGAGTATTTCTCTGGATTTTGAACACAATGAACGGAACTACAGTATGGTTTCAGTTCCTTTGCCGGATGCCAAAGGATTTGTGAAAGAAGCATTAATTGTAGTACAAAATATTACAGAACTAAAAAACGCTGAAAAAGAAATCCTCTTATCTCTGGAAAAGGAGAAATCACTTAATGAAATGAAATCCAAATTCGTGTCAATAGCATCACATGAGTTTAGGACTCCATTAAGTACAATATTATCCTCCGTTTCACTCCTGGAAAAGTATAATAAACCCGAAGATGCCGAGAAAAGGGCAAAACACATTGAGAGGGTAAAATCATCTGTTAAAAACCTGACTGAAATTCTCAATGATTTCCTTAGTCTGGAGAAACTCGAAGGAGGCAATATTGAGGCGCATCCAAGTGAATTTGATTTAGTTAATTTTGCTGAGGAAGTCAAAGAAGAACTTCAGATTGTTGCAAAACCGGGGCAAATCATCAATTACACGCATGAAGGCCAAATTCGCGATGTGAATCTGGATAAACAGGTGCTTCGGAATATTTGCTTTAACCTTTTAAATAATGCCATAAAATACTCACAGGATGGCAAGGAAATCGATTTTACCACTATTATTGGAGACCAAATAATTGTTAAAGTAACTGATCACGGTATTGGGATTCCGGCAGAAGACCAGGAGCACCTTTTTGAACGATTTTTCAGGGCGGCGAATGTTACAGCTATCCAGGGAACCGGTTTAGGATTAAATATTGTGCGCAGATATGTGCAATTATTGAAAGGAAACATAGAATTTAGCAGTGAAATCAATAAAGGTACTACCTTTACCGTCAAAATTCCATTGAACACTATCACAGCAGTATGAAAAAGATTTTACTTATAGAAGACAACAAGGACATGCGGGAAAATATATCCGAAATCCTTGAGCTTGCGAATTATTCGGTTGTCACCGCACCTAATGGTCGAATTGGTGTTGAATTAGCTGGCAAAGAAGCACCGGATTTGATTATTTGCGATATCATGATGCCGGATCTGGATGGATACGGTGTGTTGTACTTATTGAGCAAGAATCCGGCAACATCCGGAATTCCATTTATTTTCCTTACTGCAAAAGCTGAAAAATCAGACATGCGTAAAGGTATGAGCATGGGAGCTGATGATTATCTGACAAAACCTTTTGAAGAAATGGAATTGTTGAATGCAGTAGAAGCCCGTTTGCGTAAAAACGAAATTTTCAAAAAGGAGTTTAATAAAAACGTTGAAGGTCTGAATGAGTTCCTGGCAAAAGCAAAAGGTCTTGAGGAATTGAGCAAACTTTCTTCCGAGAGAAAAATACATCATTTCAAGAAAAAAGAAATGATCTATATGGAAGGTGATGAGCCCAATGGAATCGTGTTCATTAACAAGGGGAAAGTTAAAACATTTAAGACGAACGAAGACGGGAAAGAGTTTATCACTTCTATTCAGAATGAAGGTGATTTTATCGGTTACATCGATTTGATTGAAAATACTGAATACCGGGAATCCGCCGAAGCACTTGAAGAAGCTGAAATATGTATCATTCCAAAACAGGATTTCTTCTCCCTCCTGTATTCCAATCGTGATGTTGCGGCGAAGTTCATCAAACTTCTCAGCAACAACCTTCAGGAAATGGAAGAGAAACTGATCAACCTGGCTTATAATTCCGTCAGGAAACGAGTTGCTGACGCGTTGATCTCTCTTCAGAATCAATTTGTACATCATGGTGACAAATCTCCTGTGTTTTCTGTTTCAAGAGAAGATTTAGCAAGCATGGTAGGCACAGCAACAGAATCTGTCATCCGGACACTTTCGGATTTTAAAGAAGAAAAACTTATAGACATTCGTGATAAGAATATTTATATCCTGAATCCGGATAAATTAACAAGGATGAAGAATTAAATATCTTCTGCTCCAGTGAAAAAAAACCGGTTTTCAAACGAAACCGGTTTTTTCATATACTATTTTTCAGCACAGAATTAAATTCGATTGAAATAAAACCCCTGCAACCGGAAACAAAGATTAAAGAATGAAAAAACACATATTGATTCTAAGCGGAATAATTCTGCTTCTGAAATTTCAGGGTAATAGTCAGGGTATAGATCCTGGTGATGTTGGAAAAATCAGGGCTGAATTTCGTCTCGGCGCCGGTGGTGGAACAGAAATTCATC
>CAYMMN010000527.1:0-2216 GCA_964391495.1 uncultured Flavobacteriales bacterium
CTGATTTGATTTTTATCACCGGTGGCCTTGGTCCGACAAAGGATGATATTACAAAGAATACACTATGCAGGTATTTTAATACCACGCTTCGTTTTGACGAAAAATCTTTTGAAGTGATTACGGAAATATTCAAAGCCAGAGGCAGGGGAGTTACCGATACAAACAGGAAACAGGCTGAAGTGCCTTCCAACTGTGAAGTCCTTCTCAACAAATGGGGAACTGCTCCCGGAATGTGGTTTGATGACGAAGGAAAAGTATTTGTATCAATGCCGGGTGTGCCGTATGAAATGAAAGGCATCATGGAGTACGAAGTACTTCCTCGCCTTATTGAAAGATTTAAATTACCACCCATTCAACACCGTACTATACTAACTCAGGGTATTGGTGAATCAAATTTATCTGACTTGATTTCTTCCTGGGAAGATAAGCTTCCAGCATACATGAAACTGGCTTATCTTCCTTCACCTGGAATGGTTCGTCTTCGAATTACCGCAAACGGTTCTGACGAATCTGCATTACGTTCCGAAATAGAAAGTGAAGTCCAAAAATTAATCTCCATTGCAGGTGAATACATCTATGGATATGAGGAAGAAAAACTGGAATCAATCGTTGGAAACCTTCTTCGCGAACAGGGTAAAACCCTGTCTACCGCCGAAAGTTGTACTGGTGGATATATTGCACACAAGATTACTACTATACCCGGAAGCTCGGATTATTATATCGGTTCTGTGATTGCATATGCAAACAGAATCAAAGAAAAATTTCTCGATGTAGATCCGAATATATTCGAAGTTCATGGCGCTGTTAGTGAACAGGCGGTCAAAGCAATGGCTGTTCATGTTAAAGAAAAATTTGGAACAGATTACGCAATTGCCTGTTCCGGAATCGCTGGCCCGGGAGGTGGAACTGATGAAAAACCAGTGGGCACAGTCTGGCTCGCTCTCGCAACCCCGGAAAAGGTTTTCACCAGAAAATTACTGTTAGGTCGGGTCAGAGAACGGGTAATTATGGAAGCTAGTCAGCATGCTTTAAATATGCTAAGAAAAGCACTGTCTGGACTAAATATATGATATTCATGAATTTACGTTTACTTTCGGCTATATTTTCCGGAGTTTTCAACAATGAAATCATGAAAAATCAATCAAAAAAGCTTGATCATTAAAAAATAATAGTATCTTTGCGCCTCTTAAAAAATTAAGTCCAATGGCACGCATTTGTGATCTGACAGGAAAAAAAGCAATGACAGGAAACAGTGTTTCCTTCTCCAATAAAAAGACAAAAAGAAAGTTCAATCCGAACCTGCATGTAAAACGTTTTTATGTGCCTGAATTGGGTGAGTGGATCTCATTAAAGGTTTCTACTTCTGCACTTCGTACCATCGATAAAATTGGTATCAGTGCTGCTATTGAGAAAGCCATTAAAAAAGGTAAAATCTGATTTATAATATAGATCAAAAAAAGCCGGTTTCTCCTGAAGAAACCGGCTTTTTTTATGCCTTAATTTTTGTTTTTCTTAGTCTTGATTCAAACAGACTTACTGTTTAATAAAACGACTATCCATCACTTCGCCTTTGGCAGTGATGAGCTCTACAAAATACAATCCACCGGACAAGGAGCTGACATCAATCGATTGCCTGGCATCATCCAATTTTTTCGTCATTACCATCTTACCGATGCTGTCATAAATACGAATGTGGTCAAGTTTTTTACCAGCCATTTCCTGACCAACATGAATAGAGTGATTCGCCGGATTCGGATACATACCAAAGTCCTGATCGTTGCTGATGTTGCCTATTGAAAGTAATGCTCCATTACTCAATTTCCAGAAATCATTAAACATCGGAGCGAATGTATTTGTCTGTCCACCAACTCCAATATAAATATCATCATTCAACAGAAAGCCGCTTGCATAACCTCTTGGATAACCAGGAAAGGTTCCTTCAAGTGTCCATGCATCTTGTTGCTGATCATATCGGTAAAACATATTCAGAGGATTATGGGTAATCCCTGTGCCTTGGTAATAGTAACCACACAATACATAACCACTGGTAGAAGAAGAATAAGTGCAGGGTTGAACGACATAAGGAATCGGGAAATCCGCTTTTTGTGACCATGTGTCTGTGCCTGGATCGTACTCGTAAAAGTCACGGAAATTACTTGTGGAATTTGTGTTATTACCTAAACCGATATAACCTTTTGTACCGATAGAAAATCCTG
>CAYMMN010000528.1:0-2206 GCA_964391495.1 uncultured Flavobacteriales bacterium
CCCTTACTATAAAAGCTATCTCAAAACTAAAGTTAGTGATTTATTCCGCGATATCCCAGCAGAAAACAGCAATCTCTTATTTCATAAAAAAGAAAGGAGAGCAGTATCACCCACTCTCCTTTGCAACTCTAATAAATACGTACAAAATCAAAACGGACTAATATATTCCGGATTGTGAATTACAGAGGTATCCGTAAATGTTTTCAGGAATGCGATTAGGTCGGCTTTGTCCTGGGCACTGAGCATGAGTCAATATTCCTTGAAAGGTTTGGTCATGATGGGGTCGATGTTTGGAGAATTCCAATGGACTCCGGAATTGTAGAATTCGATAACTTCTTCCAAAGTCTGGAACCGGCCATCGTGCATGTAAGGAGCGGTGAGTTCAATATTTCTCAATGTTGGCGCGCTGAATTTACCGAGATCTGTCGGGCGGCCAGTGACATTGATATAACCGCGATTTTCTCCGGTGAACACAGTATCCAGGCCGTTGTTCGTCATCACGTTGTTGGTGAGTAATGGAGTACCATGACAATGGAAACAATCACCTGCTTCAGTATAATAGATAGTGCTGCCGTGCATTTCTTCGGGAGTAAAGGCAGTCTGATGACGCATTACTCTGTCGTATTTTGAGCTGTCGGAAATAATGGTCCTTACAAATTGAATAATCGCGTAGGAGGCTTTTAATTTCAGCTCATCAGAAGAAATAGCACCAACATCCTTAACGTTGAATGCTTCATAAAAATAACGAGGGTACAAAGGATGGGCTTTGATTCTGGCTACAATTGTATCCATATTCGGATCAAAAAATTCCGGGGTAAAATCACCCAGTGGAACGTGATCCATATGAGCAACTTGTCCGTACCATTCAAAATCGGTATTCCAGGCAAGGTTGATTAATGGAGGCACACTGATCGATTCTCCACCACTTGTGATAAACAATGGAGTCGAATACGACTTGTTAGGATGATGACATGAAGAACAAGATCTTCCATTCATCGAAAGGATATCATCATAAAACAACATTCTCCCCAGGCGAATTCCTTCAACGGTAGTTGGATTAAAATCCGGGATAACAGGAGTTGTCCAACCGGTAGGAACCCGCAAGGTGTAAGGCGTAGGAGTGTATGGAGTTTCCGGTGTAGGCGTTTCCTCAGCATCTTTTTTGCAGGAAACAGAGCTGATGCCCGCGATCAATAACATCAGCGCAAAAGATAAATAGAGTGTCTTTTTCATCACTTAATTTTTAATACATCTGCACCATTCATCATTAATTTTTCCATCGCCATCATGCTGCTCATAGAATAATTTCCGTCCATATTAAAATCATAGACAGATGGATTTTTGAACCATTCGTTCATGTTCATTTCCACATTCAGAGTATTGACTCCGTCTCCAATAGTAATGGGTGCAAACAATTTTCCGTTCACCAGATAATTGTTTGTCCCGATATGCATGGCGAAGCCGAATGTGCTCCCGCTGTCGACAAAATGTCCTTCAAATTTCAGGAAGTGATACCCGCCTCCCATTCCATCTGGCCATTCCATATTCTGATTATCGGTTGTAACCGGTAATGAATAAGATTGATTGGTGGCGGAATCGAGTCCGATGCAATAAGCCAATCCGATGTAAGATCCTTTTGCAACTGAACCGATATCCAGGTTTCCGAGTGAGGGTCGGGAGCCGTCGATAAACCGATAATCCAGTATTTTCACTTCTGAACTATCTGATTTAATCAGGCGGACATTTGAAAGATAATACCATACGCGTGATATTGCATAATTGTAACCAGCTTCATTTGTATAAAGAAGCGAATCGAAATACAAAGTATTCGCATCCACAGCATGACTGATCTGAATATTTAATGTGGATGGTTCCGGTGTGGGTGTAGTTTCTTCGTCTTTCTTACAAGAACTAAAAAAAAGCACCAGGGAGAGAGTAACAAGAAGATACGTTTTCATAATTATAGAATTATCGCAGAATATAAATAAACGATAATAATGCAAGGTTGTAAATGACTGGGGTCAGGTTATGTGGTATGAATTATGAATTTTGAATTTTGAATTTTGAATTTTTAGTTATGAGTTATGAGTTTACAGCTCGGGTTCCGAGTTAGGAGTTTAGTTTGGTCCATTTGTATTTGAATTTAAACAGATTGCAAACTATTCACTTTTCATCATTTACTCTTCGTCATCACAAATGATTTGAT
>CAYMMN010000529.1:0-2205 GCA_964391495.1 uncultured Flavobacteriales bacterium
CCGCCACGGGTTTGGTTTCCTTTGGTGTCGTAACCGTTGGCTTGACTTTTTGTATATCTACTTTCTTTGGATCTTTTACTTCTCTGGCTACACCGGATTCTTCCAGATCCTGAGTTACAAATTTTTCTTCCGGCTGAACAACGGGTTTTGCTTTCGTAAGTGAAGGATCTTCGGTAATATTTTCCGACATCGGCTGAATCTCTCCTCCGGCTTCATCCACATATCCGATATTCACGATCACTCCGCCTCCGCCACCTGTTTCAGGGAATGGAGGAATTTGCGTTTTCACCATCACAAAAAGCAGGATGAGAAACAGCACCGAGTGAATCGCTACTGAAATAATAATGGACCTTGAACGGATGGTTGCATCCATAGTAAGCTTATTGCTTGGAGGATTGAGTGGCCAGCACCATTTTAATTTTTAAACGATTCCCGATGTCGAGCAGATCAACAAGGTTTTGAACCTGTACTGATTTGTCCACCTTCAACAAAGCTGTCGGATCGGTTTGTCCTGCTATATTCACTTTAATTGCTGCTTCCAATTCATCCGCACTGATAGGAGTATTGTTAATCGCGTATTGCAAATCGGCAGTAACTGAAATGGTGAGCGGATGCTTCACAGATTGCGTACTGCTCTTGGCATTAGGCAACAAGAGCTTCAACACGTTCGGTGTCGCCATCGTAGACGTGATGAGGAAGAACAACAACAGAAAAAACATGATGTCATTCAGGGAAGCGCTGTACACTTCGCCAACTACTCGTGTTCTTCTTCGGAGATTCATTTTTTGGTATTATTTATTTTTGAATTTTGTAGGGGACGAGGGACGGGGGACGAGGGGCGTTAAATTAGTGTGTCACACATTCAAATTTCCTTCCCGCACCAACCACTAAGCACCAACCACCAGGCACTAGTTCTTCACCGGCTCCTCAAGCAGATCGATAAACTGAACCGCATTAATTTCCATTTTATTGATTACCCTGTCGATCATGTGAACGAGATAGTGGTAAGCAGCATAAGCGATCATACCGACAAGCAGACCGGCAGCACTGGAAATCATTTTCACATAAAGTCCACCTGAAATTGTATTGATCTCAAGACTATTCTGAAGAGCGATCTGATAGAAGATTTTGATTACACCGAAGATGGTACCAAGGAATCCGAACATCGGAGCGATACCGGCGATCGTTCCGAGGATGTTGAGGTTCTTCTCCATCATGTAGATCTGGAGTTTCCCTACATTTTCGATCGCGCCTTCAATTTCCTTTACGGGTTTACCAAGACGCATCAGTCCTTTCTCGATCATACGTGCAACCGGACTGCTGGTATTTTTGCAGAGCGCTTTTGCAGCGTCGATATTTCCGCTGTGGACATAATCCCGGATCTGGTTCATGAAATTCATATCAATTTTCGAGAAACGCTGAATGGTAAACAGCCTTTCAAAAAAGATATAGAATGCCATCACTGAAAGAATCGCGATTGGAACGAGGATGGGCCCGCCTTTTACAGCCATATCCCAGAGAGAAATGGATTGCTCAACAGGAGGAGTAACAGCTGTAGTTGCAGCCTGAGCAAGCGAGTCCGTGGCTGAGCCAAGGTTTTGAGTGATCTGCAGGATGAGTCCGTAGGTCATAAAGTAGTTTGGATATTAATAACTCACAAAAGTAGGCGCTGAGCTCCCATGCAGGCTGGAACATGCCCCTACTTTTAAACATTGTCGTGTTAGTCTAAACGTGGCTTTAAAATAATTATTGAAGAAGGTTAAAGCTGATCGGGAGCACCATTTGTGTCCTGACTGGCCTGGTTTGACTGATTCCAGGTTTCCATGCGGGAGAAGATGCCAGAACCTTTTGCACTTCCTCATCCTGACCATAACCAATGGACTTCATCATTTCCACATCACTGATGGTTCCATTTTCATTTACGATAAAGGTTACATAATACCTGCCGTTCAGCCCTGCTGCTCTCGCTTGAGGAGTATAACGCAAGTGATTTTTCAGAAATTCATAGAATTTGAATAAACCACCCGGAAAATCAGGTTGAACATCAACAGATGCGATGTTCAGAGGTTTATCAATAATCTGGGGAGGAGGATTTGTAGCGATTCCGGTTGGACTTCCGATCAGAGGCTGAGTGGGACTTGCGGTTCCTGTTCCGGAACCTATGGCCGGTGAAATTGGTTCAATCTTCGGTGCCGGAACATTTAC
>CAYMMN010000530.1:0-2190 GCA_964391495.1 uncultured Flavobacteriales bacterium
GTAAAGTTGTTGCGGCAATGGTTGCAGGAGCAATCAATCCGTCTTTCAATGAATTAATGATGGGGGCCATTTCAAACATGTTAGCCAACACTTTCGGGGTGCTGAAATCATCGTCTGTAAATTCTTCAAATTCGTTCAGCCATTTCAAAATCCGTGCATCCAATTCGGGGTCTGTTGCATTTGCTGAATTAGCGGGCTCCAGTTTCTGCAGCACTTCATATGCTTCCCATAACCGCTTCAAAGCCTTTTCGCTGGCTACCAGCGCTTCGCTGCTGAAATCAAGCGTACTGCGGTAATGGCTCTGTAAAATAAAGAAGCGTACGGTCATCGGGTGAAACGCCTGTGTTAACAACGGGTGATTGCCACTAAACATCTCCGTTAGTTTGATCACATTGTTATAGCTTTTGCCCATCTTTTTTCCGTTGATGGTAATCATGTTGTTGTGCATCCAGTAACGGACGGGGGCTTTACCACAAGCACCTTTACTCTGAGCGATTTCACTTTCGTGGTGAGGGAACAAAAGATCCATTCCGCCTCCGTGAATATCAAATGTTTCACCAAGGTATTTTGTACTCATCGCGGAACATTCAATATGCCAGCCCGGAAAACCATCGCTCCAGGGTGAAGGCCAGCGCATGATGTGTTCCGGTGACGCTTTTTTCCACAAAGCAAAATCAGCCGGATTGCGTTTCTCTTCCTGTCCTTCAAGTTCGCGACGTTCGTTGCCGGCGCCCGCGATCAGGTCTTCGATAATTCTTCCGCTCAGTTTTCCGTAATCGTGGGTCTTGCTGTATTTCAATACATCAAAATAGACAGAGCCATTGGATTCATAAGCCCAGCCATTTTTGATGATCTCTTCGATCATGGTAATTTGCTCGATGATGTGTCCGGATGCACGCGGTTCGATACTGACATTTCTATTGTTCAGCGCGCGCATCGCTTCGTGGAATTTTTCTGTATAGAGCTCCACGATTTCCATCGGCTCCAGTTTTTCTATTCTTGCTTTCTTCGCGATTTTATCTTCTCCTTCATCAGCATCGTTCTCGAGGTGACCGACATCAGTGATGTTGCGCACATAACGAACTTTATAACCGAGGTGTTCGAAAAAACGATTCACGACATCAAAGGTGATGTAGGGACGAGCGTGTCCTAAATGAGGTTGTCCGTAAACTGTTGGTCCGCAAACATACATTCCCACAAAGCCCGGAACCATTGGGGCGAATTCTTCTTTTTTTCGAGTGAGGGAATTGTAGATGAATAGCGGTGAGGGGTTCATGATTAAAGAATTCGGTATTAGTTATTGGTTATTGGTTATTGGTTCTTAGTTAAAAATTCAGTGTTGGTACAAAGGAATTAGAATCAGGATTTGAATTTACAGCTAATCTAATAATTAAAAAAAGGTCAACTCATAATTCAAAACTCATAATTCAAAACTTTGTTTCCTGGTAAGTTTAACGGGGGAAATTAAAATATCGCAGACAGGATTTTAAAAGCAGGCAGAGAATTAATGCACCAACATATGCTGAATGTGTTCGAGCATATCCTTCGTCATTTTGGCAAGATCGTATTCATGCTGCCAGCCCCAGTCGGCACGTGCGACGGAATCGTCAATACTTTGTGGCCAGGAATCGGCGTATTGTTGACGAACATCCGGCTTATAAGTGATTTTAAAATCAGGAATGTGTTTACAAATTTCATCTGCGAGCTGCTTCGGTGTGAAGCTCATAGAAGCGATGTTGTAGCTGCTTCTTACTTTGACGCGTGATGCATCGACATCCATGAGTCCTATCGTCGCGTTTAAAGCATCGTGCATGTACATCATCGGCAATGCCGTATTCTCGGAAAGAAAACTTTCGTAGGTTTTGTTTTTCAGCGCTTCGTGGAAAATATGGACAGCATAATCCGTTGTACCACCACCCGGCTCAGTTTTGTACCCGATCAAACCGGGATATCGAATGCTGCGTACATCCACTCCGAATTTCTGGAAATAATATTCGCACCAACGTTCGCCTGCAAGTTTGCTGATTCCATACACAGTACTCGGTTCGGTGATGGTGAATTGTGGTGTATTTACTTTTGGTGTGGAAGGGCCAAAAACCGCGATGGAGCTGGGCCAAAAGAGTGTGAACTTTTCTTCGCGGGCCATTTCGAGTATGCCCAGAAATCCTTCCAAGTTGAGTTTCTAGGACG
>CAYMMN010000531.1:0-2188 GCA_964391495.1 uncultured Flavobacteriales bacterium
ATAATGACGAAGAATATTGGTCAGCGCTTCATAAGCTTCCCAGGGCTTCAAACCCTTTCTGTGATACTTCCTGAGGTATTTGTCTCCCTGAACCAGAAATACAGTATCGCCATCCTGCTGAACAAGCTGATCAAAATTAACAAGTGAAGCCAGCGCGATCTGGGAATAATTCTGTGATTCGTTTTTAAAACCTCCACAGGTAGTTTGCCAGATCTGCTGAAACAACTGCACTCCACCCTGTGAAGGATTGAGCGCGTTGATCACACAATGCACATTCCCTGCTCCCGCATGATAGGCGTGGAGCACCAGCAAACGAAACCAGATATCGGTTTCTTTATAAACGATGCCTCTTTCGTCGAGATATTTCTTTACGTTGGCAATACAACCGGCTTTCAGGAGCTTTGCTGCCACTCTTCCTGCTTTTTCCAAATCCGAACGATCGTCATGAGTTTTAGTGATTCTCAGACCATAACGTTTAGCTACACTTTTCATCAACTGAAAAGGTCCGCCTGCTCCGACATAGGAACGGGCTTTGCTTTTACCCGGACTTTCAATCAACAGAATCGCCTGCGCATACCATGGATCACAATCCTGTTCTTCAAAAACAGTGATGGCTTTGCTGATATCCTGAAGCGTTTTCTTTACTTCATAGAATTCTCCTTTACCGGCAGTGACATAAAGATTGGTCGCGCTGTCGAGACAGTTGGCAACACATACGCTGTCTTTAAAGAAATCTTTTTCCGATTCGGTTTGATTCATCCAAATGGAACGACTCACGATATCGACAGGTTTGCGACAAGAAGCCACATTGATGATACAGGAATCGCTGCTCATGGAAATGACATCGCGCCAGAAGCGGGCTTGTGCAAGTGTATCCCAGCCTTCTTTGTACAATGATGAATCACGAAGAAACTGTAAACGCAGAGTGTCCTTAGATGTAATGACAGTTTTCACCACGACCTGGGTAGCACCAATGGTTTCCCCTTTCATCGCGGATGAAATAGCAATACAACATAAAAGGACAAGAATCCTCTTCATAGACATTTTCTCCTTATCCATACGAATACGCTTCGTCTGGAACGGAGTTCGTTAAAAATCATTGTAAATCTTACAGGTTTAGAAGCAGGAAAGGATCAGATTCCTCTTTCCTTTTCTTTGTGACGTTTAATCTGACGTGACAAAGTTTCCATGCACAAATCAGTTGCCTCTTCAAAAGTATGGCACTGCTCTTTCGCCAGGATATGGTTTCCGGGCAGCTCTATTTTGATCTGGACAATTTTATTTTTGTTATCGCTTGATTTGTCAATTTTCAAAAACACTTCACCACCGATGATGTGATCATAAAATTGCAAAAGCTTGTCAACTTTTCCCTGAATGAACTGCAGTAATTTGGAATCTGCATCAAAATGAATGGATTGAACTCTGATCTTCATAGAAATCCTCCTAAAATTTAGGCCCTGGGGTGGGCTTGTTTGTGAGCTTGTTTTAACTTTTCTATTGTATTATGAGTGTATACCTGGGTGGCGCTTAGATTCGCATGGCCAAGTAATTCTTTTACGCTATTGATGTCTGCTCCGTTGTTGAGCATATGTGTCGCGAAGGTATGGCGAAGAATGTGCGGACTTTTTTTGTCCAGCGTTGTTACCTCTCCGAGCCTGCGTGTGACGATTCTATAAACCAATTTTGGATACAGTGTTTTGCCTTTATCGGTGACGAAAAACGAGGGAACGGCAGAAAAGTGTTGATCCCGCTCATCCCGGTATTCCTTGATCAGACCTTTTAACTTAGTAGTAAACGGAATTATGCGCTCTTTGTTTCTTTTTCCCAGAACTTTTAACTGTCCCTGGAAGGGGTCAACGTCTTTATCTGTAAGACCAATGAGTTCTGATAAACGCATTCCGGTGGCATATAGAAACTCCAGAATCAGTCGGTCCCGAATGGCTTCAAAATCACCGCTAAAATTTGCCTCATCAAAAAGCAGATCCATCTTTGGTTCTTCCACATAAACGGGAAGTCGCTTGGATGTTTTTGGGGACAACACTTTGAGCATCGGGTTCAGGTGAATCTCACCTTTCCGCAGCAGAAATTTGTAATAAGTCTTTAGAGTAGTGCTTTTCCTGTTGATGGATCGCGATGTGATCCCCTGCTCCATCATACTCACAATCCAGGAGCGGATCATGGGATGATT
>CAYMMN010000532.1:0-2181 GCA_964391495.1 uncultured Flavobacteriales bacterium
GGTCAGCTTTTCTCCGGAAAGTTGTTTATATGCTCCAAAGAATGAAAATTTTCCCGCCTCTTTAAATTGCTCTTTACTGCAGCCGTACAAATTGTGGATGAAAAGATATCTACCGGAATTAGTCAGAGAAGCAAGCGGCTGAATGTCCAGCTTTTGCTGATGATTGGCAACAACAACTAAATCAATATCTGAAATTCCCGGAGCTCCGATACTCCCCACCTGGTAAATGGCTGCCACTTGAGGAAATTGCAATAACCACTCGGTCATGTGGCTCAATTCATCGTTGTAATCCCGTATAGGGACGATGTGAGGGAGGTCAATCAGATTATACTTCTGCATACTTTTTCAGGCAACAGCATTCCTTAACCTGATTTTGATCATTCCGGCAGGTCCTGTATCGATCACATCAAAATCATAGCGTTGTTTGTGTTGTTGCAAGTGAACCAGAACCTCCACTCCTTTTCCACGGTTCAGAATATCGTGGCAGAATATAATTCCCTTTGGGGACATATGTTTTTCAATAAGATGAAATTCAGCCAGTGCGCTTCCTTTTCTTGAATCAATAAAAGCAATGTCCACCTTTTTTGACGCGAAATCTTTTTCCAGCAAATTCCTGAGGGTATTCACCGGACCGTTATAATTTGAAAGTTCGTCATGGGCCGGACTGGTTGTTTCTTCACGGGTTACACTTAATCCCAGGAGCGCATGAAAGTGATCCGCATTTTTGTATTTCTCCCGGATAGCTTCATAGTGTTGCTGAAATATTTCCAGTGTATAAAAATGACATTGGGGATAATTTGATTGCAGGTAATTAAAAACATAGGTTGCGGAAATGCCTCGCCCTGTTCCGATTTCCACAAACGTCTCCGGCTTCACTTCATCAATACCTTGTTTAAGCACAGTATAATCCATTTCGGTAACAGCTCCGGCATTATCGAAATGATCTCCTCGAAGGGCTCTGTAATATTTTTTTAGCCGCTTCTTAACGCCTTTTTTGAGAAACAAATAGAGAGAACCTGCCATCTGATTACATTTAATTGTCAAGACTGAACACATAAACTTCTGACAAGTTTGCCAGATTAGCAACTCTTTCGTAGAATTTTTGATCCAATTGTTCCTTCATGGATTTCGGAATTCCGGGTCCGTATCTTTTTCTATATTGAGTCCAAATGTACCCTATTTTACTGAAGAGTCTTTTTTGAAAATCGGACATCTCATTTGGCCAATTTTTCCTCATTTTGCTCACTTCTTCAACAATACTCCAGTCTTCTTCCTTAAAATCCATTGAAGCGGCAGCAAAACTGTATTTTTTAAAAATTCCTCTTCGATCCCGGGCCTGTACATACAAAGCCGGAAGCATCATAAATTCGCTTAAGAAGCTCTTAAGCTGGTATAATGTTCTGGGTTGTCCGGTATACTGAGTTTTCTTTCTCAAATGCCGGCACAATTCCTTTAAAGGTAAATAGTAGTCCGTATTTGATTCGGGATATATTGTAAGGGTATCTCCGCTTTCTGACAGCAGTGATTTTGCTTCCCGGATCACATCCGACGGAAGATAAGTTTCAGGATAATGAGAAAGATCTGATTCAGTGAGCAGGAACCAGCCATGATGTTGCAATGGATCCATACGCAGCATGATCTCACGTGTCTGATTAATTTTTCGGGCAGCATTTATTAAACGCTGCTTATCCCTGAACACCTCATCCTTGAGGAAAATCAATCCATCAAAATCACTGTAAACAACTTCTTCGCCGGTTGCAAGACTACCGTGTACAAAAGCATAGGCAATGTCATCTCTGATTTCTTTCAGAGCAGAAATCATTTCTAATACTCCGGAATTGCTTCCATTATAATAAGGTACATGAAATGAAACGGGTGTTCCTTCTTTTTCGAAAAAAGATTCCTTCGCATATTCATCCATTACTTTCTGCGCATTTTTTTCAAAAGGCAAAGCCGGAAACAACGAAGAAAGAAATCCTTCCTTCACTGCAAAACAGCCTCCGTTAAAATAACGGGACATCGTTGATCGAAAAGCAGGTGATGACACAGCAGATTGTAATTATTCGAAAAAAAAACAGATTTCCCCTTTTTTCTTATATGAAATAAGGTTCCGAAAGTTACATTATTTCAGCTTATATCCACTTTAGAAACAGGATTTACCGGTCAATTGAGTGAAAGAGC
>CAYMMN010000533.1:0-2179 GCA_964391495.1 uncultured Flavobacteriales bacterium
TCCCACACTTCTGTTTCACGCACATGTTCTTTGACCTGATTCAGATTTTCCTCGACCAGCTGAGCAGAAACTTTTAGCTTGTATAAATTAAAATATGCGCTAATGATTCCGAAGATCACTTCATCTTTATCTTTCCCATTGTCGTACTCCGTTGCTCTTTGCAAAAGTCTTTGTGATTCCATAGCGTATTTCAGCCTGAAACCTGAAAAAATCGTTTCACTCAGCGATAATTTTGCCTGATAATTATTTGTGTAAACAGGAAAAAGAGTCACCTCTTCAGTCGTTCCAGGGAATTTTATTTTTGGTTGTTCGATGTCACTCAATTTGGTGTATCCTGCAGAGAGACGCAAAGAAGGTAAAGCACCATCAACCGCCTCCTGATATTTCGCTTTCGCGATTTCAAGTTTCGCATTGGATACCTTTATGTTTTTGCTTGCATCCATTCCCTTTGCAATCGCTTCCTGCAATGTCATCCGGACTTGTTGTCCTAAAACAGTCGTACCAGGAAATACGAGGAGCACGATAAGAATTGGTAAAAGATATTTTTTCATAGTTCAGAGAATGTGTGACCGTATTATTTGCCAACAAGATGTTGACGCATCAGATTTTTGAGGAACACTTTTGTGCGTTCTTTGTATTGTTCATCGTAGATCGATTCGGTTTTCGGATTCAATCCGATAATTCTTGAGGATAAATTGCAGGAAATAGCAATTTGTGAAACTGTACCAACAAGCATTGCGATTGTGAGGGGAATATCCACTTTTCGAAATATTTCTTTCTGCTCACCTTCCAACAGTACTTTTTTCAATTCTTCAGAATTCCGCAAGAGAATATTAAAAATGTTTTCACTGTTGACAGTGGTTTTGGTGCTTAGCATTTGTCGGTGCAAAATGCGATGAAAACGATGTTGGGAAAAAATGCGATCAACATATGCATCGATCATTCGTTCCAGCCGTTCCAACGGGTCTTCTATTTCCTTATTCAGTACCTGGAATTTCTCTCTCAGAAATCCAGCCCTGTATTCGACCAATGCTTCAAATAATTTTTCTTTGGATCCAAAATAATAGGAAATCATGGCCACATTAATTCCGGCTTTGGCTGCCAAAGCGCGAATGGAAGTTCCACTGAAGCCATTTTCTGCTATTAGTTCTTCAGCTACCTCAAGAATTTGCTCTCTTTTCGACATTTTGTTCAAATGGGTCGCAATATTAAACAAACGTTTAATTTAAACGAGTGTTTAACACATGTTAAAAGTCATATGCATTTGATTTTCATAATAATAATTTCGCTTTCGATTTGATTTCAACTCAAATAAAAGGCCCTGAATTCCAATATTTTGAACAAATCAGCTATTAAACCGGCGAGTATTTGATGATGGCGCCTCTGAATTATATACTCTATATATATAGTACAAATAAAAAAGCTGCGTAATCCCCATTTACAACTTAAAAAAACCATAAATTTGCCTTAATTTCAACAAAAAGGCTGATTTTCAACCGAATGAACTCAAACAACCTTCCTTCCGACTTCCTCCCTATTCTACTGCAATTCTTTGTCGCCCTGGGCTTCGTAATTTTTGTGATGTTGGCAACCCACCTGTTGGGTCCAAAACGAAAAGCAAAAGCGAAGCTGGAAACATTTGAATGTGGAATTGAATCACAAGGCAATGCCCGAATTCCATTTTCAATTAAATATTTCCTTGTCGCGATTCTCTTTGTTTTGTTCGATGTGGAAGTCATTTTCATGTATCCATGGGCGGTAAATTTTAAAGAACTAGGTATGACGGGAATTTGGGAAATGATGATTTTTATGGGACTCCTGCTTACAGGATTTTATTATATCATTAAGAAGGGTGCATTGAAGTGGGAATGAAAAAATAATTGATGAATGCAGATTTTAGATTGTTGAATGAAACAAGGTCCCCCGACCCTTCGTCCCTTGTCACTGTCGAAGAAGAAAAGAAAAAAGTCCGGATTGATAAACTGTAATTAAGAAGCAAAAAATTATGTCAGACAAAATCATCACCTCGCCGGAAATAAAAATTGTGAAGTCGCCAGACGGTTACGAAGGACCGGGATTTTTTGCGACTTCACTGGATAAAGTTGTTGGTTTAGCCAGAAAAAATTCTCTCTGGCCTTTATCTTTTGCTACTTCCTGTTGTGGTATTGAATTTATGGCC
>CAYMMN010000534.1:0-2179 GCA_964391495.1 uncultured Flavobacteriales bacterium
GGCATAATTGACAATCTCTTTAATCTGTGTTTTTGTATAACCGAGATTATGAAGCGCGCCGGGCACACTTTGATTCACAATTTTAAAATAACCTCCACCGCTGAGTTTTTTGAATTTCACCAACGCGAAATCCGGTTCAACGCCGGTAGTATCACAATCCATTACCAGACCAATCGTTCCTGTAGGAGCGATCACACTTACTTGCGCGTTTCTGAAACCATGCAATTCACCCAGCTGTAATGCTTCATCCCATGACTTGCAGGCAGCGCTTAATAAATAATCAGGACAATTTTTTGCATCAATTCCTTCCGGTTTGATTTCGAGTCCTTCGTAGGCTTCATTCGCATGATAGGCCGCGTAGCGATGATTGCGGATGACACGCAACATGTGCTCACGGTTTTTCTCATATTGTTTGAATGCGCCCAATTGCATTGCCATTTCCGCGGATGCTTTGTAAGCTGTGCCCGTCATGATCGCTGTAATTGCTGCACCTATCGCGCGTGCTTCATCACTGTCGTATGGAATTCCGGAGAACATGAGTAAAGAACCAAGATTGGCATAACCCAGACCGAGTGTTCTGTATTCATAACTCTTTTCAGCGACCTCTTTTGATGGGAACTGCGCCATGAGGACCGAGATCTCCAATACAACTGTCCAGAGACGACAAGCATGCTGATAAGCGCTTACATTGAATTGCAGCGTATCCTCATCAAAGAACTTACGAAGATTTAGTGAAGCAAGATTGCAGGCAGTATCGTCAAGGAACATGTATTCTGAACAAGGGTTGGAAGCCCTTATTTTCCCACCTTCCGGACAAGTATGCCATTCATTGATTGTTGAATCATACTGAACGCCGGGATCAGCGCAGCGCCAGGCAGCATACGCAATATCATCCCAGAGTTTACGCGCGGAAACAGAATCCGTCACACGTCCATCCGATCTTGCGATCAAATCCCAATTGCGGTTTTCGTCTACGGCTTTAAAAAACTTGTTCGGGATACGGACCGAGTTGTTGGAATTCTGTCCGGACACAGTCGCGTAAGCTTCTCCCTCGTAATCGGAGGAATAACCTGCGGCAATCAACGCAGCCACCTTGTTCTCCTCTTCCACTTTCCAATGCACGAATTTTTCTATCTCCGGATGATCCAGATCTAGACAAACCATCTTAGCTGCTCGTCGTGTTGTTCCGCCTGATTTAATTGCACCTGCAGCACGATCGCCGATTTTCAGGAATGACATTAATCCCGATGAATAACCACCACCGCTTAGTTTTTCGTTTTCTCCCCTTATAGATGAGAAGTTTGAACCTACTCCGCTACCATATTTGAATATTCTCGCTTCACGAACCCAAAGATCCATGATACCTCCGGGATTCACCAGGTCATCATCCACCGAAAGGATAAAGCATGCATGCGGTTGTGGTCTTTCGTAAGCGGAATGAGATACATGAACTTTTTCCGTTTGCGGATCCACATAATAATGGCCCTGACTTGTTCCTTTGATACCATATGTATTGAACAATCCGGTATTGAACCATTGCGGTGAATTTGGAGCAGCATATTGCCCGATGATCATAAAGACCAATTCGTCATAAAAGACTTGTGCATCTTTATCTGTTTCAAAGTAACCGTGGTTTTTTCCCCACTCCATCCAGCATTCCGCCATCCGGTGAGCAACCTGTTTGATGGAATGTTCCCCGCCAAGGCTTCCATCCTGTTGTGGCACTCCGGTTTTCCGAAAATATTTCTGAGCAAGAATATCTGTTGCCACCTGCGACCATGTTCCGGGAACTTCCACATTATGCATTTCAAAAACCGCATCTCCCTGCGGGTTTCGAATCACAGAACTTCTTTTTTCATAAGCAAACTGGTCGAAAGGAGAAACCGTGTCTTCAGTAAAATAGCGGGTAAATTTCAAGCCTTTAGAATTCGATTTCATATCATCGGACTGGTTTTTTCCAGCTTTGTTTTTTTCTTTCATTGTAATCAGTATTTGAACCACGAAGAAATTCCCTTCCTACACGCCATCATATGACTAATATCATTAAGAAAAATAAGTAATTCAGAATCGCCTGTGCAAAATTTTTTGTGGTTTGGTGAAAAGTAATTTTTCGTATTCGTTATTGTATTGTGAATTAATTTATTCACCACATGATTTTCCTTCTTATAAAAAAGATTTT
>CAYMMN010000535.1:0-2172 GCA_964391495.1 uncultured Flavobacteriales bacterium
TAGTTGTTAGTTGTTAGTTGTTAGTTGTTAGTTGTTAGTTGTTAGTTGTTAGTTGAAATTTAGATTATAAAATAATTCTAAAATCTAACAACTAAAATCTAAAATCTAACAACTAAATTCTAAAATCTAACAACTAAAATCTAAATTCTAAAAAAAGAACATGGAAAAAGATACAGAAATATTTGCCCTTATTAATCAGGAAAAAAAACGTCAGGAGCATGGTATTGAATTGATCGCTTCTGAAAATTTTGTCAGTAAACAAGTCATGCAGGCAATGGGTTCTTGTCTGACAAATAAATACGCCGAAGGACTTCCCGGAAAACGATATTACGGAGGATGTGAAGTTGTGGATCAGGTTGAACAAATTGCAATTGATCGTGCAAAGACATTGTTTAATGCAGCCTGGGCCAATGTACAACCACATTCCGGAGCACAGGCAAATGCCGCGGTGATGTTGGGTTTGTTACAACCCGGAGATGCGATCCTCGGTTTTGATCTTTCACATGGCGGACACCTTACACACGGTTCTCCTGTGAACTTCAGTGGTAAATTGTATCAGGCACATTTTTATGGAGTAAATCCAGATACCGGACAAGTGGATTACGATGCGATGGAAGTCACTGCGAAAAAAGTGAAACCAAAGCTGATGATCGCCGGTGCTTCTTCTTATTCAAGAGACTGGGATTTCATTCGCATGCGTAAAATCGCGGATGAAGTGGGTGCCTTTTTGATGGCTGACATCGCGCATCCTGCCGGACTTATCGCACGAGGACTTTTGAACGATCCGCTTCCCTATTGTCATGTTGTGACCACAACTACTCACAAAACTTTACGCGGACCACGAGGAGGCATGATCATGATGGGAAGAGATTTTGAAAACCCGATGGGATTAAAAACACCGAAGGGCGAAATCAGAATGATGAGTTCCATCATGGACGGTGCTGTTTTCCCGGGTACACAAGGCGGACCACTTGAACATGTGATAGCGGCTAAAGCGGTTGCCTTTGGAGAAGACCTTACTGACGATTATCTGAAATATTGCGTTCAGATGGTGAAAAACTCCCGTGCAATGGCTAAAGCATTTGTTGATCTTGGCTACAAAGTAATTAGTGGTGGCACGGATAACCACAGCATGTTAATCGATTTGCGTTCCAAAAACCTCACCGGAAAATTGGCGGAAAATGTTTTGGTAAAAGCGGATATCACTGTCAACAAAAACATGGTTCCTTTTGACGACAAATCTCCTTTTGTGACTTCCGGTATGCGTGTCGGAACTCCTGCAATGACGACAAGAGGAATCAAGGAAAAAGATTGCGTGAAAATTGTTTCACTGATCGACGAAGTATTGATGAACAATGAAAATGAAACGAAAATCGCAGCGGTGAAAAAGAAAGTAAACGCGATGATGGAAAAGTTTCCGCTTTATTGATTCAATGTAACTCCGATTGATTTTCTTTAAGCATGAATAATTGGCATACTTACATCTTAATAAATTTCAGATACAGTACTCCTGAAGAGGTATTTACTTTCAGTCTGTAAATACCTTCGGAAAATCCATTTGTATTTATATTCATGGAAGGAGAAATACTATTCTGTTCAAATTTCTTTAATTCTTCTCCCAGAATATTTATCACTGAAACTGATTTGATATCCTCTATTCCGGAATCGATCTGAACTTTCAGATTATCAATTACCGGATTTGGATACATCTGAATTTCCGGAGCATTCAGTTCATTCACTCCTATTACACAACTTGATAATTTTTGAAGACAGAAATTATCGATTTGCCAACCTTCATCCTGAACGGATGCATCCGAACCAAAACGGAAACGAAAGACCACATTGGATTTCTCCGGGAAATACAAATCATGACTGGCAAGTTCCCAACCATTACTCGTTCCACTCCACCCCGGAACCGGCGGAAGTTTCAATCCACTTATATAAGAAGAATTATACCATCCGGGTTCCCCGCTGTTTCCAATAATATTCCAGGTGCTTCCATTATCTTTAGAATACTCTACTGTACCTCCATCTTCAAATTGTTCCGTTTTGTAACGGTGATAAAAACTCAATCTGTAACACGCGGATGAGTCGGCATTAAATACAGGAGTGTATAAGGCGGAAGCGTCACCCGGTTTATAAGTATTCATCGAATCAGTTGTCCATGAAAAA
>CAYMMN010000536.1:0-2172 GCA_964391495.1 uncultured Flavobacteriales bacterium
TGATTGTTAGTCATAATTCTGAATGAAGGTGAATGTGAACAAGGGGTATTGACTTTCCAAATGTTTATTGCTTTCAGGGTTTCTGAATGGGATTGACGGTTTTCTATGAAGGTCAGGTAAAATCATTATATTGGTCTTAAAATACCAATCCTGATGAAATCCATTTGTTTTTATCTTTTATTTTTATTCGGACTGCTGACTAAATGTTCAGCCACAAATGTTACCATCACTCAGTGTACTTTTTACACTTGTGATATTGTTTGGGATTCTGTTACCAGGGGTATGGGTATGAATTCGAGTATTCAGCCTGAAACAATTCTGGATAACACAGGCTTTTTTGCAAATACGGATATTCTCATTTGTTCGGGTTTTGATGTTTTGTATAATGCCAACAGGATAAATAACATCAAACAATTTTTAGCCACAGGAAAAAGTGTTTACCTGCAAACTGAATACGATTGTGGCATATTCCAAAGTGATTCCGTTTATCAGGCAATGGTCACGGATATGGGTGGAACCTTCACAAGCGGTGGAATTATTTCCGGTACTCTCGCGCCTATGAATGTACTGGGCTCCATGGGTACTACTCCGAATTTGGTTCCAAACATTTCATATTTCTGGTATGGATGCAAGGGTATTACAGGATGCAATTATGTGGAACCTTTCCTCGAATACCTGGGCGATTATTTCGGGTTCATCTTTTGTCCTCCCTTAAACGGATACGGCCGATTGATTACGACATCAGATCAGGACTGGGTCCAGCTATATACATCTCTTCCTTTAATGGAAAATATTCTGGCCAATCTTGCATTGCCACCCTCAAATTGTTCCATTTCAACAACTCCTCTCAATCTGGGTAACGATACCATGCTTTGCAACGGACAATACATTCAGCTGGGGGGCAACATCAGTGCTTCCTCATATTTGTGGTCCGACGGTCAAACTTCAAACGCGATACTCGTGAGTAGTCCGGGGACATATTGGCTTCAAATCAGCAATGGTTCATGCACACAGAGCGACACGATTCAGATTGGTTTTAGCAACTGTAACCAGGGGACTTCTTTCAGCACATCGGAACAAGTCCTGTGCGCGGAGAATTGTACTGATTTTACTGATCTTTCTACCAATAACCCTACAGGATGGTCCTGGTCATTTCCGGGTGGTAGTCCGGCTTCGTCTACTGCTCAAAATCCTGCTCATATCTGCTACAGTGTACCAGGAGTATATCCGGTTACGCTGATCACCAGCGGTACTAACGGCAATGATACACTAACAATCGATTCACTGATTACGATTTATGCTGTCCCGCCACAACCGATCCTTACTGTTCTTGGAGATACGCTCATTGCTACCGGTGGGAGCACTTATCAATGGTTTATGGATGGACATATAATTCCGGGAGCTACAGATTCGTTTTATATAGCTACTCAGGTTGCGTCTTATTCGGTAGAAATTTCAAATGCATCGGGCTGCATCAACAGTTCAACGCATGTGATTACAGCTGTTTTGGAAAACAATGCTGAAACCAACATAACCCTTTATCCGAATCCTGCCAACGGGGAATTGTACATATCTGATTTGCCGGGGATGGCGGGGATGAAAATGGAGTTGGGATTGTATGATGCGATCGGACAAGCGATTTTATTACAACATTCAGATTCGTCCTCATTGATACTGGATACGCATTCTTTGGCGGATGGCATTTATTTCGTGCACATCGTTCTCGGTGAAAAATCTGTCGTGAAGCGGGTTGTGATTTTGCACCCATAACCTACCAACGTATTTCGCAATTACAAAATGTGTTAAGGAAATCATAGGAATATTTTTTTTCGATAATCCTTTTGTGCAGTTTTAATTCGTGCTTAATAATTCAAATCAGGGTGTGTCTGCAGTATGCAATATTTTGGAAGCTCTTGGTATGCAAGCAATCAATGGGGAATGAGCAATGCGAATCTTGTTAACCGTCTGCCGGGTTTATTCGCTAGCCAAGATGGCTTATAGCAATATTTGAAATTGGACAATTTTGAGTAAGAGTTTACCTTTATACTTTTCGATATTTATTTACTTTTCTAGTCTTTCAGGTTGGAATTTTGGAGACTTGTGGTGAAGTGTGGATCAGAGATTGAAAAAGAACGGGTGTGTTTAATGTAATTGCCGGTTGTAAAAGACAAT
>CAYMMN010000537.1:0-2172 GCA_964391495.1 uncultured Flavobacteriales bacterium
AACTGCAGGATTTATCTCCGGTAGTGTATGTGTTGTTGCTGTTAGCTCTTGTGGTTCTCCGATTGGTAATTCAGCTCAACGTTGCAAAACTCTTGGAACTGGTAAACTTGGAACTCCTGGTAATATCACCGGTGATCCTACAACAGGTGTTTGTGGTCAGACTTATATCTATAGCATTCCATCCATGGCCGGTGCAACAGGTGGATACACCTGGACATTGCCTGCAGGTGCTACAGGAAGTTCTTCTACAAACTCTATTACTGTTACCTTCCCTCCTGCATTCAGCAGCGGTACTATCTGTGTTCATGGAAATAATGCTTGTGGTGCTGGTCCAGACCGTTGTGTAACTGTGTTTGGTAACCCTGGTACTCCAGCGTCACTTTCTGGTAACGCGACTCCATGTATGGCATTTGATGACATTTACACATGGCCTGCTGTACCGGGTGCTACCCAGTATCAGTTGGTTGTTCCTGCCGGATATACTGTGATTTCTGGTAACCCTACCATCAGTAACTTCGCGATTATTAATATCGGTACATCTGCCGGTACTATTGGTGTGAAAGCTGAAAACTCTTGTGGTGTTTCCGGTACTCGTACTTTGGCAATTGCACCTATCTCCTGCCGTCTGGCCGGTAACCAACCTGAAGTTGTTAAAGCACTTGCTACTCAGGTATTCCCGAATCCAACAACAGGATTGTTGAATGTTCAATTCAACAGTGAGTTGAATGATCAGTCTTATGTTATCAATGTGCTTGATCTCAGTGGACGTGTTGTTCTTTCAACTGAAGGAAAAGCCAACTCAGGTTCTAACTTACAGGTACTTGATCTGACACACCTTGCAAAAGGAATGTACATGATCAGTCTTCAAACAACTGAAGGCAACCAATTGGTTCGTGTATCAGTAGAATAATCTGATTTATTATTAAAAAAAGCCCCGACAAAAGTCGGGGCTTTTTTTTTGAAAAATTTTTAAAGAGCAGGTCTAAAAACCTATAAGGGTTATGTTAATGTTAATTATTGTTTCAATTAAATAATTTCAACACATGTTTTTGAAATGTTTCGTTGATCGTCTGTCGGATACTTTGGATACATAAAATCCAAACTCACCCTGCATATCTAAAAAACTCTGTAAACATCACTAAAAACAGGTTGATTTTCTTACTCTTTACTTTTTTGTCAAGATTGACGCAAGATGAACTTTCAATTTAAATGAAGAAACATGACAAAAATCATCAACTGAAGGATTAATAAAAGAAACTTAATATAAATAAACTTTAGTCTTATTTCCCGCTTCCCTTGCGGATTTCAGAAATTCTTCGTTAATTTTGTTCTCGTGTCTCACCTCTAAAACTAACCTTATGATTCAAAGTCGACAAATTTCTATCCGTTTATTCATGTTGGTTTTGGGAATTGTATTTTCTACAACTCTCTTTTCGCAAACTGCTCCATCTCCACAATCACTTCCCTATACACAGGATTTTAGTGGCTTACTATCAACTTCAACCGCATATCCTGCCGGATGGCAGGGATGGGCATTGGCAACATCATCGAGTTCTGCTTTCAGGGTGACAGCACCAACCGGAAACGCTAACCTTACTGCCAGCTCAACCGCTGCTACAACCTCGGGTGGGATTCACAATTACAATGGAAAAATTGGAATCCTTGCTTCCGGAAGTATTGATCCTTCAATTTGTCTTGCGATCAATACAACGAATTATGCGAATGTTCAGATAAATATGGATGTGATGACCATCCGCAACCCGGCTACAAGAGTAAACGGAGTTGATCTGCAATATTCCGTTGGTGGCATTTCAGGAACATGGACATCGGTTAGTGGTATCGCGAATGGTATTTATCAGAATAATGCGGTAACCCAGACAACCGCGGTCACTACTCCACAGAATAGTATTTCGATGTCTTACACATTACCTTCTGCCTGCAATAACCAATCATCGGTATACCTGCGCTGGGTGCAACGAGATATCAGCGGAACAGGTTCTCGTTCCAGTTTCGCTGTTGATAATATTAGTATTTGCGCGAGCACTGTTACTCCGTCTGTTTCCATTTCATTAACTGGAGGAACAAATCCGTCCTGCGCAGGAAGTACTTTAACTTTCAGCGCCTCGGAAACAAACGGTGGGCTTACACCAGCTTATCAGTGGAAAGTGAATG
>CAYMMN010000538.1:0-2159 GCA_964391495.1 uncultured Flavobacteriales bacterium
AATCTGAATAGCTATCTTGGAAAGATCATACGAATTAATCCTGATGGTTCGGTACCTGTTAACAATCCGTTTCCCGGTCCAGGTAAACAATCTCGCATATGGGCTTATGGTTTGAGAAATCCGTTTACATTCGCTTTCCAACCCGGTACAGGAAAATTATTTATTGATGATGTTGGTGAAATTACCTGGGAAGAGATCAATGATGCAACAACCGGTGGAATGAACTTTGGTTGGCCGACAGCAGAAGGGATGAGTATTGATACTGCTTTCGACAATCCTTTCTATACTTACCTGCATGGAACAGCATCAGGACAAGGTTGTGCGATTACAGGTGGAACGTTTTTCAATCCGGATACAACAACTTATCCTTCGATCTATACCGACAAATATTTTTACATCGACTATTGCGGTAACTGGATCGATATGATCACGCTGACAAATCCGCCGACACGTACGAACTTTGCTACTAATATTGCATATTACTCGGTCGGTATTATGACGGGCCCTGATGGAAATTTATATTTCCTTTCGCGGAATGACGAAGCATTGTATAAAATTGTCTACTCGTCGAATCCGGTACCGGCAATTTTAAATCAGCCGCAAAGTAAACTGATCTCCTTAGGTCATCCTGTTACTTTTTCTGTAACAGCAAGCGGAGCTGCAACATTGAATTATCAGTGGGAGAAAAATACAGTAGCAATTCCACTGGCAAATTCGCCTGACTATACAATTCCGGCTGTTGCATTCAGTGATAGCGGAAATTATCGGGTAGTGGTGACCAATGGATTTGGAAGTACGACGAGTTCTGATGCGCATTTAAGTGTGACAGCGAATCAGCCGCCCAATGCTGTAATTGATACTCCGCTGACAAATACGTTGTATACTGCCGGACAGACCATCAATTTTCATGGCTATGCGAGTGATCCGGAAGACGGTACACTTGCGGCAAGTACCTATCAATGGATGATAGAGTTTCATCATGATACACATCTGCATCCGGGGCCTACAGTAGGATCAGGATCGAACTCAGGATCGTTTACCATTCCGAATACAGGAGAAAAGTCAGCCAATGTTTTTTACCGATTGTATCTCATCGTTCAGGATTCGGAAGGAATGATTGACTCAGCTTACGTCGATATCCATCCGCGAACTACAACACTTACTTTGGCGACTCAACCATCGGGATTAACAGTTTATCTTGATGGTCAACCTTTCACAACTCCCTATTCTGTTTTAAGCGTTGAAGGAATGTACAGAATGTTTCGTGCACCGTATTCATCTGCATACGGTTTGACTCAATTGATGTTCACTTCATGGAGTAATGGAGGAACAATGACTCAGACATTACAAACGCCGGTGAACGATGTGACATTTACTGCAAACTATGATTCATTGCAATTGTCCTATTCTCTCGGGCCAGACAGTACTGTATGTATCGGTGATGTGGTAGTTTTGGATGCAGGGGCAGGTTATGACAGTTATGCTTGGACCGATGGTTCTGTTGGAAGGTATTACAATGTTTCAACGAATGTTTCAAATACATTTCAAATTGGTGTAACAGTGGTTAACTCAGCCGGATTAGCAGGGAACGATTCTGTAATCTATACAGTTGATATTTGCAATGCCGTACCAACGTTGAGAAATGAAAATGTGAGTATTTATCCGGTGCCCTCCGGTGGAACAATTAATATCAGTAAGTTTACTGAAAATTATTATATGAATGTAGTGGATATGACAGGAAGATTTTTGTACAAAGATGTTTTTACAAGAAGGGGAGAAGTCAAACAACTTCAACTTCCTTCGGGTTTGTATACAATTCAATTGTTTTCTGAAAGTAAAAGTCTGATCATTCAAAAAACAATATCAATCGTTCAATAAAAATATAAGAGATTCTGATCAGTAATTTATGACCGCATCTATAGCAATTTTGCAGATAGTGGCGAAGTAGATTATCTTTCTGCGAAATTTGACAACGTAATTAATGTCAATTCAGACTTATTAAATGAAGTTCAGAATAATTAGACCGAATACTTAAATCGGAAAGAATATTGCGCACCTTGTGAATAATCCTGAGTAAAATTAATGGTTTCACCACCTAACAGTTGAACACGGTTCTGAATGTTTTTTAATCCAATGCCATTGCTCTGAGATTTGTTCGG
>CAYMMN010000539.1:0-2158 GCA_964391495.1 uncultured Flavobacteriales bacterium
TGATGATTAAACGTATTTTTTTTTTTTTCATTCTTTTCAATGCTTCAAAAAGAGGGGAGTGTTCAAACCATGAAAGGGTGATTGAACGGTAAGCAGCTTCGTCTTCGGCCAGCTCACGAATCATCTCCATTTCTGTTCGTGCATGTGAAAGCATGTCCACAAAATTGTAGACGATCACATTGAATTTGTTCTGAAGCAGATTCGGAACGTTCTCAATAAGATCTTTTCCTTCCTGGTGGTTGGTGACTTTCGTATAGGAGAATTTGTACTCCTTGCGAAAACGCTTGATGGTATCAGCAAGGAAATCCTGTTCGTGTTTGTTTTTTCCGCCTTCATCTTCGTCATTCAACCAGAGATTCGGGAAACGAGCCTCTATCTCGGAAGGCATGAGCCCGGCAAAAATTGCGTTCCGTGCATACTGAGTCGCTGTAGGAAGAATACTGAAATAGAGATCATCTTCCTGGATTCTGAAGTATTCTGAGAGGAGTGGCTGAAGAATCTTCCATTGATCGTATCTCAAATTGTCAATCAGAATCATGAATACCGGGTCCGGACTTTCATCCACAGCCGGAAGAATTTTCTTTTTCATGAGCTGATTGGAAAGGACGGGGATATCTTTGTCCTGATTTTTTAACCATGACAAATAATTGTTTTCAATAAATTTGGAGAAGAGTTTGTTGGCTTCACTTTTTTGTGTTGTCAGAATCTCGTACATGCTGTCATCAGCGGATTTCTGTAATTCGAGTTCCCAATAAACAAGACGGCGATAAACATCAACCCATTCTTTCCAGGTAAGTTTATCACTGAGAGTCATTCCAATGTTGCGAAATTCCTGCTGATAAGCGGAGGCCGTTTTTTCACTGATCAGTCGCTTGTTCTCAAGGTTCTTTTTCAGTGACAAGAGAATCTGATTTGGATTGACAGGCTTGATGAGGAAGTCTGCAATCTTGCTACCGATTGCTTCTTCCATGATACTTTCTTCTTCGCTTTTTGTAATCATGATCACCGGAATTTCCGGTTTCAGATTTTTCATCCGGGTGAGTGTTTCGAGACCAGACAAGCCAGGCATATTCTCATCCAGGAAGATGATGTCAAAATTCTGTTTCTTGAATTGTTCAAAAGCGTCACCACCATTGGTGGAAGTTGTAACATCGTATCCTTTTTCCTGTAAGAAAAGCAGGTGGGGTTTCAATAAATCTATTTCGTCGTCAGCCCAAAGAATTTTAATAGTATCCATAATTTCGGTGGAAATAATTGCCGTATTGCGGCCTTCAAAGGTAGCAAAGTTGTGTCGATTCATGAGTTGTGTTTAAATGTTTTTAACGATGGTTTTAAGCAATCCATCCTGCATTCAAGTTTGTAACGTCTAAGCCGCTTTTTTATTGAGAGAATATTGGAATAGCTTCACATTCATGGTGTAAAATCAATTTGAATACGGATATTTGCAAAAGTTCAGAAAAGATACACTTGTGAAATCAGCCCACTTAAAGATTGTGAATGACCCTATTTACGGGTTTATACAAATACCTTTTGAGAGTGTTTTCCGTCTCATTGAGCATCCTTCATTTCAACGGTTGAGAAGGATCCGCCAGCTGGGGATGACGCATCTGGTTTATCCCGGTGCGCATCATACCCGATTTCATCATGCTCTGGGTGCGATGTATCTGATGGGAGAGGCTATTGAAATTCTGCGTTCCAAAGGACATGAAATTACACCTGCAGAAGCGGAAGCTGTTACGATCGCCATTCTTTTGCACGATATTGGTCACGGACCATTTTCACATGCTTTGGAAGACAGCATTGTTCCGGGAATTAAGCATGAAGAAATCTCAGCTCTCTTCATGGATGCCTTAAACAAAGATTTCAACGGAGAACTTTCTCTTGCGATTGAGATTTTCAGAGACAGATACCCAAAGCGTTTTTTGCACCAATTGGTGAGTAGTCAGTTGGATGTTGACCGACTTGATTATCTGACACGAGATAGTTTTTTTACCGGAGTTTCAGAGGGCGTAATCAGTCATGATCGTATTATCAAGATGTTGGAAGTATGTAACGATCAGCTGGCTATTGAAGAAAAGGGTATTTATTCGATCGAAAAATTTATTGTCGCACGGCGATTGATGTACTGGCAGGTTTACCTGCACAAAACAGTCGTATG
>CAYMMN010000540.1:0-2153 GCA_964391495.1 uncultured Flavobacteriales bacterium
GAATAGACACCTTTTTTCGGTTTTCTTTTCATCAGGAAAGAACCCGCATATATTGGTTTTGGGAATGGGTTTGTTTATCTATTATTCCCAAAAAAATGTTTTTAAATCCCGTCTCTTTTATTCATGAAAAAATCGATGATTTGCTTTGGCTGATATTCCCTGAACTCTGCGCTGCCTGCGGAAAAGCGCTGATGATGAACCAACGCTGCATTTGCACACATTGTCGTTTTCATTTGCCCAGAACAAGATTTCATTTGCAGGCGGATAATCCGGTGGTGAAACATTTCTGGGGGAAAGTCAATATCGAAGCGGCTTGCGGTTATTATTATTTTTCCAAAGGTGAAAGAGTGCAGCAATTGATCCATCAATTGAAGTACAAGGGGAGAAAAGATGTTGGACTTTTTACCGGCGAATTGTTCGGCTATGATTTGTTGAATACACCACCTTATTCTTCAGCTGATATTGTTGTTCCCGTTCCTTTGCATCCGAAAAAATTCCGACAGCGCGGTTACAACCAGAGCGATTTCTTCGCCGAAGGCATTGCCACAGCGATGGGAATAAAATTCGGTCCTCATGTTCTGAAAAAAACTGAAGCCACCGAAACCCAGACCCGCAAACACCGCTTCGAACGCTATGAAAATGTGAACCGTGTTTTTGCTGTTCATGATGTCGCAGCTGTAGCCGGGAAACATGTGCTCCTGGTCGATGATGTGGTGACCACCGGATCGACATTGGTTTCCTGTGCTGAGGCCTTGCTGGATATTCCTGGAACACGGGTGAGCATCGGCGCCATGGCTTGTGCATGAGGCGCCCTTTAGATAAATACAGCCTGAAACCGGCAGAAATTGACCTGAAAAATTCCCCAAGAAGCCCTATCTTCGCGGAAGCTGAAATTCTATGTCAGAGAACATTAGTATTCCTTCCGGATTGCCCAAGAGTGAGGTCTATTCTGCTCTTCTTCCCCAGTTACATGCCCTGGTGGAAGGAGAAAATGACACTATTGCGAATCTTGCCAATATTGTCGCAGCTCTCAAAGAAGCTTTCGGTTTTTTTTGGATCGGATTCTATTTTGTAAAACAGGAGAACGATCAGGAGGTTCTGGTACTTGGTCCTTTCCAGGGTCCCGTTGCCTGTACGCGTATCGGATTTGGAAAAGGTGTCTGCGGCGCTGCCTGGAAGGAAAGAAAAACGTTTGTTGTTCCCGATGTCGATCAGTTTCCGGGCCATATTGCCTGCAGCAGCCTTTCGCGTTCTGAAATTGTTGTGCCTGTTTTTGTAAATCAAAAAGTCGCGGGTGTACTGGACATCGACAGCACCGAACTTTCTACCTTTGATCAGGATGATGCGCTGGCACTGGAGGAAGTAGCGAAGCTTATTTCAAAAATCTTATGAGCAAAGCATTTCGTTCGTTTTTAGTTCTCGGTGTTTTGCTTTGCCTTTTTTCCTGTGCCATCCAGGTTGCTCCCGGTGGTGGTGATAAGGACATCAAACCTCCTGTGATCGAAAAAATGATTCCGGAAAATTATTCGACGGGATTCAACGGTCATGATTTTTCAATTCGTTTTGATGAATTTATCCAGCTGAAAGACATTCAGACACAATTGATCGTTTCTCCACCTCTTGCCAATCAGCCCGAAACCAAGGTGAGAAAGAAAACATTGTTCGTCCACTTTGATGATACATTGCGTGAACATTCTACCTATACTTTCAATTTCGGAAACGCTATTCTCGATAATAACGAAGGAAATGTTCTGGAAAATTTTCAGTATGTCATTTCTACCGGAGAGAATATTGATTCTCTTCAGATAAATGGAAAAGTTGCAAATGCTTTTGACGGCAAAACTGAAAAGGGAATTCTGGTGATGCTTTATTCCGGAGCCGATGATTCGATTCCTTACAAAGAGCGTCCATTTTATTTTGGAAAAACAAATGATGCAGGTGAATTTAGTATCAAAAATATTTCTCCGGGTTCCTATAAAATTTTTGCTCTCAAAACCACCGGCAACGACTACCAGTACAAAGCGGCAGGCGAGAGCATCGCTTTTAGTGATTCGATGGTTGTCGCAGGAACAAAATCTCCCGATCTGAGACTTTTCACCGAACAGCCAAAATTTCAGATCCTGAGATCTTATTCTGAATATGCCGGTAAAGCC
>CAYMMN010000541.1:0-2153 GCA_964391495.1 uncultured Flavobacteriales bacterium
GCCATAATTTTGTTGAACGATCGGGTATCCTCATCCACCATTTTCATCAGTGCGGATTTCAAAACCTGTCCTTTTTCTGCCCATCCGGAGAACTCTTCCCACTGATCATCCCAACCCTTTTTGTGCGAACTCAGGTTGGCAACCATTGTTCCCAGTGACACACCCAATGCACCAACATAAGCTGAAATGGAACCACCACCGGGAGCGGGAGATTCAGAAGCAGTTTCATTCGCGAAATCGATCAACGACATCTTTACAAGCTTTTCTTCGGCCGGATCTTTCAGGAGGTATTCGATGATTCTTTCCTCTGGTTTGAACGGGCCCAGCTCATCAAGTCCCATTGATTTCACAGCGATTTTGATCAGTTCCTGTTCAGAAACTCCGGTTGATCGTTGTTGTTTCTTCAGAAAATAAGCGCCGGCATCCAGCATAGCTTTGAGAGGAATCAGGCCGACAAGTTCCGAACCGGTCACACGCATACCGCGGTTGTAGGCGCTTTTCACACATTCATCAAAAGCGATGTGAACAGGTGTAATGGAAATGTTGGTCAGATTCATGCTCACCTGAGCGATACCGTATTCATCAATGAACCATCCGATCGCCTTGACTGATTTGCAGGAACCGGGCTGGACAATTTCTTCTCCTTTTTCATTTTTTATTTTTCGTCCATTCTCTCGCACATCAAATGCGACAGAATTAGCGCGTCTTACTGAAGTAGTATTCAGATTCACATTGTAAGCAACCAGAAAATCACGGGCACCAATTACTGTGGCTCCGCTACCAGCCGGAAATTCAGCCGGACCGAAATCAGGCTTCCATTCCGGCTCCTTGATTTTTTTTGCAAAGCCTTCGTATTCTCCGGCACGGATGACGGAAAGGTTTTTACGTGCAGGATTGGATTGAGCGGATTCATACAGGTAGACCGGAATACTTAATTCCTTACCGACTTTTTCTGCAAGTTGTTTTGCATAAACAACTGTTTCTTCCATGGAGATTCCACTGATCGGAATAAGAGGACATACGTCTGTTGCTCCCATTCGGGGATGTTCTCCTTTGTGTTTGCGCATATCAATCAGTTCGGCAGCTTTTCGTATTGCACGGAATGCTGCTTCAATGACCGGTCCGGGTTCGCCAACAAATGTTACAACCGTACGGTTGGTCGCTTTTCCCGGATCAACATTGAGTAAACGGACTCCTTCAACGCTTTCAACCTGATCAGTGATCTGACGGATAATATTCAGGTCTCTTCCTTCGCTAAAATTCGGAACACATTCAATTAGTTGCTTCATTGTATGATCTTCTCTTTTAAAATAAATAGTTGTGTTATGGCATTAAACGAACTTTCGCTCTACGCATGATCAGTTCCTGTGATTTTGGCAAACTGTCTACAATTCCTTCCAGGTTGACAACCAAAACATCATCACCTTCGAGAGTATAGCGAATGATTTGCGGAAAATCATGCATCATATTTTTGCAGACAAAACCGGAGTCAGACATTGA
This sequence comes from uncultured Flavobacteriales bacterium, assembly GCA_964391495.1. GTDB lineage: Bacteria > Bacteroidota > Bacteroidia > AKYH767-A > 2013-40CM-41-45 > JADKJP01. The sequence goes on from CAYMMN010000541.1 coordinate 1,501, forward strand.
AATTATTCTGAACCAAACCGGTTGTCCGTCATTTTGGTTGGGCACGGTAGCGATATAACTGACGGAATCATTATCGAGCAGGATACTCAGTTTCTCTCTGAATATTGTATCGTCTTTAATAATTTCAAAACCTTCCCCATACAACAATGAGTCATCACCGATGGTCCAGTTTTCCTGTAAGACATCTGTTTTCACACGGTTTTCCCAATTTCCCTTGAGCCATGCTAGGGATTGAAGTTTAGGATGGATGACATTGTTCTTTTCTGGCTGATCCGGTTTACAGGCATTGAAGAAAAATAAAGCAGCAAAAGCTATCATTATACTTATTTTCATGATGGGGGAGTTCATTGAATGCATACAAAATCAATTTTGACTTTTTCAGATATGAAAGATGAATAAATTCAGATTAGGCATATTTCCGAAAACTTACTCATCAAAACTATGAATCATTCCATTGAGGACAATTGTCCGAATTAGATTTTGTCCGAAATAATAGGGCAGGAATGAATAAGAAGGAATCGGTGGTGTGATAAATAAATTCGCTTTCTTTCCGACAGCAATTGATCCATGAGAATTACTCAATCCCATAGCAGCGGCGGAGTTAATGGTCGCAGCATTGATTGCTTCTTCAGGAGTCATTTTGTAAAGAATAC
>CAYMMN010000542.1:0-2140 GCA_964391495.1 uncultured Flavobacteriales bacterium
GAGTTATCTCAGGTTTCCCAACGGTGATGTATGGTTCTGCCAAAATTCCCAGAACCTTTTGTCCTTCCTCAAGGTAAATTTTCCCCAGGCACAATCCATCCGGTTCTGCTGCGACGATGGATGCGATTTCCCTTTCAGGGACATCCCAAATTTCCAGGTCAATTCTCTGACCTTCTTTGGGATCGCGCAGCATCCCTGGATAGGTGTCGTCAATTGACCATAATCGGTAACATGGAGCTGTGGAAGTCTCCGCGACAAATCGGGCGCCAGATTCGACCATCCGCCAATTAAGGTCTAACCCTCTCATCAACGTACCATTTACAGCCAGCAGCATATGCCCTCCATTATGGTTTTCCATAGATTATTGGTTCATTACCCAATCAATGCAACTGAATTGGGGGTAATCCTGAACCCTGCCAAAGGTTGCTGACCAAAAAGTGATCTCAACTAAATAGGCTTTCAGCCTGATAAATATTAAGTTTGAAAAGCTAAACTCAGACTTTCTGATTGTTTTTATATACTGCCAGTTTGGATATATTACCTTTGCCGATTAAGCACAAACTGGATTCTATAATAATCCTTCATTCCATCATACAGCCACTTGTTATAACTCTCGGTTAAGTCCGTTCCAAACGTATATTTGAACGGGTCAACGAAAACAAAAGGTTTTCCTTTTTCTAAGGCTTGCAGCACAAGTTTTTCGCGGGCATCCCATTCTTTAGCGAACAAGCCCATCTGTTTTTGGAAACTAGACAGAAAAAATGCTGCATAAGCTGCTATCACAATCAAAAGGATGAGTGAAAAAATTTTTCCTGTTTTTGGGTATTTTGGAAAATAATCTTCAGTGGATGAGGACACACTGTCTACACTTGCACTCCCAAATTGTGCTGCAATAAAAAATGTCCAAAATGCAATAATGAATATGGGAATAAAGAAGGTCCGCTCTGGGTAATATCCTTGGACAATACCGGCGGGTGAAATGGCTGCCAGAGCAAAAATGATAGGCGTTCCGATAATCAAGAGACGTTCAAACGGGTTGCTGGTTTCTTTAAATAAATTAAATACTTCATTTTGCCTTGAATTGAATTTTGAAAATATTCTTTGTAACTCAGAAGAAGATTGTACTGGTATGTCTAATGTAATCATTCCACGTGGATCATCTGCTTTAAACGTTTCGATAGATTTAATTGTAGCTTTAAATTCACATTTCAAAGGAGGATCTACCAAAATTGTATTAATTATTGCTCGTAAAGCATCTCCAATTTTTAAACCTTGAATAGGGGAGTCGATAATTATTTTTTTATCATCATGTTCAATTATGACTCCATCACTTGTTTTCCAAAGCCCATCTTCTTTCCAGAGCTGGATGTCTATACCAATTGATTTAAATACTTCATCTCCAGATACTAGTCCCGGAATATTAGCTTCTAGTTGTTGATTGGAAGGTAATATTTCATTTAAACTAGGAGGTGAATCCCAATCAATATCTTCATCTTTAAAGCTATCTATCAATGAATTTGAAGTATTAGAATATTGATCTAATGAAGCGAGTAAATCACTTTTTAGTTTCAATGCATTTTCAGAATTTTTACAGATTACTAATCGTTTATTTGAATCTACATTAAATCTAAATAAACATGTATTTTGATCATAAAAAAATGCAAGTATAGGTTTTTCGTCTGAAAACCTCCATTTTTTTATATCAGAATGATAAAGAGGTTCTCTTCCAAAATACAACCAATTGCCACTTCTATTTACAAAGAAATCATTATCTGGATTATGTGGCGTCCATTTCCATGCAGTAGACCCATATTGACTTTTAAAATCAATTTTTTGCCATTTTCCATTCATTGGGCCTGGTCCAATGCATTCAATCACCCAGCGGTCAGCTATACTTTTTATATCTGATGAATTTTCGACAATCCAACAGTCGCTATCAATTGATAAGGCATCTACCCAAATTGGTTCGACTTTATGTGCAATGAAGGATGGTTCAAGTGTTTCAAATTTTAAATTATCTATAATTTTATGAGATTTATTAGTTGAGGTAGGATGTAATGAGACCCATTTTTTCTCTAATAACTGCACATTTAGAACAATTTTATATAAATATGCTTTTTCTAATATGGTAGAATGAAGT
>CAYMMN010000543.1:0-2126 GCA_964391495.1 uncultured Flavobacteriales bacterium
TATTCCATTTTCACAGGATAAGCTGGCACGATTCTCTAAAGAACTGGAGTCTCAGACATTTTCCAATGCATTAGGCTCACCTTTGCTGGCTATAATTCAGGCAGGAGCGGCAGCTCTCGGCTATTGGATTTTCGGTTTACCGGATCCTTTGTTTTGGGGAGTAATGACGGGATTCTTTTCTTTTTTTCCGGTGGTTGGATCCATGCTCATCTGGTTACCCGCTGCAATATATTTGTTGTCTGCCGGACAAACATGGCAAGGAGTAGCAGTCGGAATTTATGGAGTAGCGATCATCGGAACCATTGACAATATTTTCAGATTTGTTTTTCAGAAAAAATTCGCGGATGTACATCCGATTATCACCATTGTAGGAGTGATCAGCGGATTGCAATTGTTCGGTGTATCCGGGATCATTTTTGGACCCTTATTACTTTCTTATTTTTTAATTCTTCTGAAAATATTCAAGGAAGAATATCTCACCAGTTGAAAATTGTTCAGGTAAAGATTCATTCTGGAAAATTGCCTGAAATATTTACTTCCGGTCGGCTGCAGAGAAAAGATCAGCTTTCGATTTTGGCCTCTTATTTTCAAGCCAGGAAAATCCTTTCAACCGGAGTTCAGTAGTTGACAATTCATGAATAGGATACATGGTTCCGTCGGGATCGTTTTGCAGCGTAATTGTTTTCACTTTGCTTTTATCCACGAAAATGATCATGTCACTGCAATCAGCCCGGTTTACAGCGAAGTTCTGTTGCCTGTTGTTCTTCGCGTAATAAATTGTCTGGCCGTTTCCTTTTACATCAATCCTTACCAATTCATTCTTTTCAAAAAAACCTGTCATCCGTTTTCCTCTGATCTGATTGAATTTAAGTGAATCCGGAATTTCCAAAGAAACACTGTCAGCTCTGGAGGTGATAAAAGAGTTATTCACCAGATGAATATGAGTGATTTCAGAATTGGCAGTCTGGAGAGTAACAGAATCAGCAGTCAACTGGTTGAGTCCCGACCAAAGCACCGGTTCGTAGAACATTCGGATGGTTGAATCTTTGAAATTATAAACAAGTGAATCACATGAACCCTGAAAATCAGATTTAAAAAGTCTTACATCGTGGAAAGCGAACATGTTTCTTTTAGATGCAGCCGTATCTCCTTTTATTTTTTCGCCAACCGCAAGCAGGGTATCCGCATGTAAAAAAAGAGTATCTGTTGTAAAAATCTGCGACATCAATGCATGTCCTGTAACCCAGGAGGAGTCAGAAACTTCGTGATGTTCTCCATAATCACCACCAATAATTATTTTATTCGTGGTATCTTCAATTGACACGTTTCCAAATACACGGCCGATTCCGGAGTTTCTGTCATAGAGTACAGAATCACCTCGTAACAATTGTGTTTCAGTTTGCAGATAAGAGTTTTTGTGAAATGAAGATGTCTGATTTATTGTATTGTACCAACCACTTTCACAATAGATAACATTGTTAGCCGAATGCAACCAGGTTGGTCCAAGAAAGTACGCGGATTTGTCAAGGGTATTGTAACGAAGTGTGTCTCCTTCCATTCTGTATTTTGGGTTCACCAGCAATACATCTTCACGAAAATACATATCGTGTGTATTGCTGTAATAATAACCCAATCGGCTGGTGAGAGTATTTTCGCCATCGACAATATTCGCGCTGTCCTTATAAAAGGCGATATCGGTTCCGAGGTCATAATCGAGGCGGGAAGTGCGTAAGGTCATACGCTGATCGCTCAGGACCACATTTTCAAATACCTGTGCTTGTCGTGTGTTGCCATCATAGAGTAGTCTTTTGCCAGTTAAAGTCAAGGTATCACCCTGTGTGATTCTGATATTCTGAAAAGCTTCCAGCCTGTTTTCATCCTGGTAGAGATAAGCGCTGTCGCAATGCATAATCGCGTTTTCATGTTTGAATGCGACATTTCCCAATAAACGGGTTGCTTTGGCATTAATGCTCTGATCAAATTCGCTGACATCCGCGTTCAGGAGTTCAATTTTTTTTGGTTCCTGAGCGAATGCCGGATTCAGTAGAAAAACGAAGTAATTCAGAAAAAACAATCGAAAAAGGGCAGAACATTTTCTCATAGATTCTGAAAACAAAATTTATTAA
>CAYMMN010000544.1:0-2125 GCA_964391495.1 uncultured Flavobacteriales bacterium
TTGGTAGCGGAGCTTTGGATACAGTAGCGATCAACTGGATCACGGACACCGCCAAATTGGGAATTTACGCGCTCAGCTATTCAAAGAACAAAGACTCACTCAGTATCTGGTATAAAAATCTTGTCGCGGATTCACTGCAGCTTTCAACCAATCTGAATAACAAAACGGATACACTTTCGATTCGCTTGTTTCGCTTCGAAGGAAAACAGAATATCAAAAATCCTTTTGTCTTCTCTTCGGATATTGCGGTGAGCATGATCCAGCCGCAGGAATTGCATTTACCGTTCCGCATTCAGTTCAATCACCCGGTAAAACAGGTGGATTTTTCCAAAATAGTTTTTCAGACCGACAGCCAGCAGGTGGATCCGCTGTCAATGAGTTTTGCCGATAGTCTCCACCAGAATCTGGATTTCAAAACAGTGTGGAAGGAATCAAAATCCTATCATTTGTTTATTCCTCCCGGAACTATTGAAGATATTTTCGGCCTGAAAAACGATTCGCTCCTGCTTGATTTTCGTACCCGGGAACTGACCGATTATGGAACCGTCGCCATTCAGTTTAGCGGTATCAATGATGGCTCCTCACGAGTGCTGCAATTGGTCGATGAAAAGGATCAGCTTTTCCGCGAAGAAGTACTTTCGAAGGATTCCCTGGTTCAGTTCCAGAATTTGTTGCCGGGAAGCTATCGTTTAAAATTAATCAGCGACGGAAATAAAAATGGTAAATGGGATACGGGCAATTATCTTAAAAAGGTGCAGCCGGAGGAGGTGAGATATTACCCCGACCTGATTACTGTTCGGGCCAACTGGGACGTGGATGTGAAGTGGAACCTGAGTAAATAGGTCCGGATTCCGGATCCATTGACCGGATTTTTCTTCTGTTTTTTTGTAAATAAATCCCTGTGCTAACAGGATTCTCCATAATTTTGAATACCATGGAAAAGAACAACAGACAAAATATGATTCTTCAAAAACTTCTTTCTTTTATCAATAACAGGTTTACCAGAATCATTTTCCTTTTTTTTCTTTTAATGACAGTATTTTCCGGCTGTAAAGTTGGCCGGTTTGTCTGGTATAATTTTTCAGACATTACTGATTACAAGATCTTCCCAAGTCGTCCGCTTCATAAGTCATCTGCTCCTTTTCATTTCATTGAAGCGGTGCAAAATGAAAATGCAGAGAAACGAATCACCATCGAGAATTATGCCCATGAGAAAATGGACATGAAAACATTTCTCGAGAAATCACCAACGGTAGCTTTCCTGGTTATCCGTAACGACAGTCTTTTGTACGAAAGATATTTCCGTGATTACGAAGCAGGATCTCCGGTAGCTTCATTTTCGATGGCGAAGTCTTATGTTTCCGCATTGATTGGTATTGCGATCGCGGAAGGAAAAATAAAAAGCGAGGATGATCCTGTTGTCAACTATATCACGGAGCTCAAGGGAAAGAAGGGTTGGGATAAAGTCACCATTCATCACCTGTTGCAAATGGCTTCAGGTGTAAAATTCGGCGAGGGCTACAATACACCGTTCAGCGGAGCGGCATCATTTTATTATGGCAGGACTTTGCGCAGAAGTATCGCGCATCTGAAGATCGAAAAGGAACCCATGTCCGGTTTCGATTACAAAAGTGTAAATACCGAATTGCTTGGACTGATCATCGAACGCGCGACAGGCAAACATATGACGGAATATCTCGATGAAAAAATCTGGCAGCCTCTGGGAATGGAATACGATGGAAGCTGGAGCATTGATAAAAAAGACAATGGACTGGAAAAAGCGTTTTGTTGTATCAATGCAAAAGCCCGGGACTTCGCGAAGTTTGGGCGTTTGTATCTGAACAAAGGAAACTGGAACGGACAACAAATTGTTCCTGCTGATTGGGTGCAGAAAAGTCTGGCCATAAACACAGAGCCCGGAACCGATTGGTATTACAACCGTCAATGGTGGCTTGCTTCAAAAGAGGACGGCGATTTCTCCGCTGTTGGTCATCTTGGACAATACATTTATGTATTCCCCAAAAAGAACCTTGTCATCGTTCGACTTGGTGTAAGCAGAGCAAAAGAAGAGTGGATCAATATTCTCCGCCAGGTCGCGAAACAATTTTAAATGTCAAAAAAAATT
>CAYMMN010000545.1:0-2119 GCA_964391495.1 uncultured Flavobacteriales bacterium
CTCCACCTGAATCTCAATTATAATTTAGTGTGTTTTCTTTCTCCAATATGTCAAAAGTTATTTAAGACATTTATGGTGACTTTAGCGTTGGTGTCCACCTCTTCCCATTCCGAACAGAGCAGTTAAGCCCAACAGCGCAGATGGTACTACAGTAACATGTGGGAGAGTATGTCGTTGCCGTAAATTATAAACCCGTCATTCGAAAGATTGGCGGGTTTTTTTTTTGCCCTGATTTTAGCGGGGAACTAATAAATTTCAGAGAATGTTTTTCTAATCGTACGATTCAAAACGGATGTATTGCTTTTCATACCCCATTTTCATCAATCGCTCTTTCGATTCTTTGATCATTTCTTTCCAGCCACAAATGTAAAAGTAGGCCGGTCGCTGATCAGAAAACAACTCTTCGTAAACCGGATGAACATATCCCTTTCTCCCGGTCCATCCCGGATTGTCTCTGGATAAAACAGGGATGAATTTGAATTCCGGTTTGTCTCTTTCCAGCTTTTCAAATTCAGTTCGAAATAAAATATCCTGCTCAAACCGGTTGCCGTATATCAAAGTAATCTTGCTGTGGGTTTGATGCCTTGCAAAAAGATCAAGAATCATAGATCTCAATGGAGCTATTCCGGTTCCTGTACTGATGAAACACAATTCACGATCGATACTTTCGGGTAAAGCATACTTCCCTAAAGCATTCGTGGAAACATTGAGTTTGTCACCAATCCGGACATGTTCCCACAAATATTGCGTGCCCTTGCCATGAGGCTTGAACGATATCACAAGCTGTATGGTATTGTCTGCTCCGGGTGCAGATGCAATTGAATACGCACGGTTGTGGTATTTACTTTCTATCGGAAGATTCAACATCACAAACTGGCCAGGCTTAAAAACAAAATGCTCCGGACCCGGAAATTGAATGGAGAAAATTTTAACCCTGTCAGATACCTGAAAGATGTCACTAACCAAACATTCCTGAAAAGTGTGAGGCATGAGATCAGAATTTCCTTAATACTTCTTCAATTCTGTTCAGCATCTCATCGTATATATCAAGATGCGTTACCATGCGAATCTGTTGCTTTCCGAATTGCATAGCTTTGATATGGTTGGTCATTAAATGCTCAAGCAGTTTCTTTAGATCGGTTGTAGCTGAAACACGGAAGATGATGATGTTGGTGTCAATAGGCATTACTTCTTCCACCCATGGCAAAGTGTTTAGCACACTTCCGATTTGCTTTGCACGGAGATGATCTTTTATAAGAAGAGGAATGTGGTGATCCAATGCATAAATACCGGCAGCGGCAAGATAACCCGCTTGTCGCATTCCACCGCCCCAGGCTTTTCGGATTCTTCGTGCTTTGAAAATATTTTCTTTGGTTGATAGTAACAAAGAACCAACCGGTGCTCCCAAACCTTTCGAGAGACAAAATCCCACTGTGTCAAATAATTTTCCGACTGCTTCTGCTGAATCTCCGGTTTCAGTCAATGCATTGAAAATTCTTGCACCGTCGAGATGGACGTTGATCTTTTGAGCCCGGCACAGGTCGGAAATTTCCTGCATTTCTTTGAGTGAATAATAACTACCTCCACCTTTGTTCGAAGTGTTCTCAACGCAAACCAGAGTGGTTGGTGAAATGTAGGAGAGGTTCGGCGGATTAATATTTTCTTCTATCTGGGATGCTTTCATTCGGCCACGGTTACCTTCAATAAACCGAAGGGATACACCTGAATTAAACGCGACTCCACCTGCTTCATAGTAAAATATATGCGCGAGTTTATCACAGATGACTTCATCCTGTGGCTGTGTCAACACTTTTATGGCCAATTGATTTGCCATTGTGCCTGAGGTTACAAAAAGTCCTGCTTCTTTACCAAAAAGTTTCGCTGCTTTGGCTTCAAGCATTTTAACAGTTGGATCTTCTTCAAAAACATCATCACCAACGTCAGCCCGAAACATAGCTTCCAGCATTTCCGGACCGGGTTTGGTTACAGTATCGCTCCTTAAATCAATTATTGGATAGTTGCCCATAAATGTAAAGGTGGAAAGTTTTTTTCATAGAAAAAATTCCAGTTAATAGAAAAGGCAGCTCTTTGGGCTGCCTTTTCTATTAACTGGATATTT
>CAYMMN010000546.1:0-2110 GCA_964391495.1 uncultured Flavobacteriales bacterium
CGGTACGGTTTCCCGTACGACAGTTTAGCAAACTGTTCCTTTCGGCCTCTCAGGCACCTCACCTGTTGGCAGGGCGGCAAAGATAGAAAGATGCTTTTTTCCTGCAAAAAATAATGCTGTTTTCTCAGAATATTATTTTATTGCCTGAAATGGAGCTCATTGAGTGCCTAAAAAGGTGCTTTAGAACCAGAATTTGTACTCCCAGGTTGTAGTATTACCACAATTATCCGCCACAATTATGCGTGCAGTGTGCTCTTTGTTGGTCTCGATCGCGGATAAATCAGCTTGCAGGAGATGGTTTTTAGAATTGTATTCATACAAAAACCACTTCCCATCCAGGGTTCCGTTGTAAGATTTGATTCCAGATAAGTCATCTGCGACTTTTATCTGAATGACTGAGCCCCGACTTGAATTCAAATCAGCAGGAACATATTCTTTAATAAGTACCGGAGGCGTTGTATCCGGAAGAATCGCGAACTCACCAAAGTTCTTCGTTTTACCTGTCAGAAATTGCCCATTCCAGGAACTTGGCAGGGCGGAAAAGGTACCATCATTTAATATACTCACGATTACAGTTTTGCTTTTCAAGCTATCCGCAATACTAATGTTGGGTTTGATTCCAATGGTAACAGGTACTTGTAAAGCTACATAAGGATCTCCCACCGTATAAACCTGAGATAGGTAATTGTTACTCTTTCTTTGTGAGTCGGAAAAATAGAAATCATCGTAAACAGCACCTGATGGGATGACAACATCCAGATCATTTTTATGAATTGCTATACCTTTTGCATTGGTCACAAGGATCCCTCCCGGAGTTCTTGGTTGATAAGGTCTGTCAAACATAGAAGAGTAGGAGATTACCTGGAATTCAAGCACCGAGGAGTTGCCGCTGAAATCCTTTGCTACAATTTTTATATCGTGTGGAGCATCTTCAGTCCAGTTTTGGTAGCCGATTTGAGTCGAATCACCATAAATATGTAGCTGATTTCCAGGCAAACGGAAACATCTTTCGATCGGCACATTGTCACGCCTGTAACTCAGATAGTCAATGTGAGCATTGACAAAACGAGTTTCATCAAAACTAAAACGATCCATGCGCCACTGGTAAATAAGATTTCCATCTATGTAAAGCTCAGCGGAGTAAATTCCCAGAGTTGCTGATGAATACTCTTGATGATCCACTGAAGCAAAACCTATGCTGACCATTCCAAAAGCCTGAACAAAATCCGGGGTATTAAGAATATTCACGCCATCAACCACCTGGACTTCGAAGGTTTCTGCCGTATCTGTTTTGTTTACGATACCTGCTTCCGGGGTAGGGAAGAAACGTACATATTTAATTTCCGGAGGGACATTGTCATGAATAGGGATTCCAAACAGAAGCGGGTTGATAGGTTCTTCCGTTTCTGCATCTCGGATTTCAAAATGCAAATGCGGACCTTCTGCGCTTCCGGTGCTTCCAGAGTATGCAATTACTTCACCTTTTTTTACACGAAAATCTTTCGACTTGGGTTGAATCTCAACTGCGAATTTTTGCTCCTCATATTGTGTTTTCCGAACAAGTTCATTCACCGCCTGAGTGAATTTTTGCAAATGACCATACACAGTTACATAACCATTGGGATGAGTGATGTAGAGTGCTTTTCCAAAGCCGTCAGGAGAGACTTTTATCCTTGAGATATAACCATCCGCAGAAGACATTACCGGGACGCCTTCCAATTCCTGAGTACCCAGATCCAGACCGGAGTGGAAGTGGTCAGGTCTGATTTCTCCAAATGTTGCTACCAGAACCAAAGGTGTATCCAGCGGGGAACTGAAATAATTCTGTGGGTATTCCTGAGCCTGCAGCTTTCCGCAGAACAGCAGTATTCCTAATAGAAGTGATTTGCTCATTTTATTCATATCACAAAGAAACGCTTTTTCGCAGAAATTCGCTTTTTTTCTTAAATAGTAATTATTATGTTAAATGGAGTGACGGGAGACTTGGGACGAGGGACGGGAGAGGGAGGTATTTACGATTGTTGATTGCTAATTGCTGATTGATGATTGTGCCCAAAGTACCTAGCAGCCCGATTCATAACTCATAACTCATAACTCATAACTCATAACT
>CAYMMN010000547.1:0-2108 GCA_964391495.1 uncultured Flavobacteriales bacterium
ATATGACCCTCCAAAGCATTTTTTCCAAACAATATTATGAGAAGCATCAAGTTTTGCAATTAACAAGTCCTGAAATCCATGATTCCCGGTAATTATACTATCATTTGAATCGGAGGAAATTGCAAAGTAAAACTCGTTCGTGTCTCCTTCTACAACGGAATTTCCAAAATCACCAAGATATCCCCCAAAAGTTTTTTCCCATAACAAATTCCCAACGCTATCCAATTTAACAGCCCAGGCATCCGGTGGATTATAAGCGAACGAAATATCCCCATCACCTGAAAGAGAATTCGTGGTACCAATGAGAATATAGCCTCCGTCTTTCGTTTCCATTATTTCATTTCCTTGTTCGAAGTTTCCGCCACCCAGACATTTTTGCCATAGCAAATTGCCGGAACTGTCCGTCTTCACAACCCAAATATCCGGATTCGAACCATGTAATCCTGTGACATCACCATCTCTTGAACTTGCTTATCCTATCAAGATTGTGCCTCCATCCTTTGTAAGATTCATATAGAATGCCAAGTCTGGTCCCCAGGTTCCACCATAAGAATTTTCCCAAATTATATTTCCCAGAAAATCTGACTTTATAAGCCACATATGTTCAAAATTTCCTGTATTACTGTGAACATCCCCATTGTGTGAACTCGTATACCCTGCGATAAAAAAATCCCCTGATGGCAATTCACGTATAGCAAAACCAACATCATCTTCACTTCCTCCGAGACATTTCTTCCATTGGATAGCAGGAGCCTGAGCAAAACCAATTCCAGAAAAAACTAAGAATATGCAACTGAGCAGAAGATTTTTCATTGAACCGCCCTGGTTTTAAAACTGAAAATAAAATGTTCCATATTCAAGTGAAAAAGATCAATATCGAAATTTCGTATTGAAGATTCAATTGTGAATTTAAGCAATTCTTCTCATAAATAAAAACCTCTGTGTGGAACTCGGTGTACCTCAGTGGTCAAAAGAGAAATTCATTAAATAAGTGGTATACTTAAATATTAAGTTGAGTGTGTTAAAGAGTTATTAATTTTAACACGGAGGACGCGGAGTTCCTCACAGAGTATCACAGATTTTTGTTTCAATTTGCAATTCCTCTGCGCCCTTTGCGTTTTGACTTTGCGCTCTTTGCGCGAAAAAAAACTCGGATAATTTTTATTTAACCTCAACCGTCAGCAGTAACTGTCCCTCCAGGAAACAAGACAGTTTATCTCCCGGCTTAACGGCACCAACACCTTTAGGAGTGCCCGAAAAAATGAGATCGCCTTTTCTGAGTGTCACAAAACGCGAGACATAACTGATCATCTGGTCAAAAGAATGGATCATCAGGTCACTTGTTGCGCTTTGAACCGTTTTGCCGTTGATATCCAGATGGAAGGAAATACTTTTCGGATTCTTCAGCGCTGAAAACGGAATAAATGTCCCCACCGGAGCTGAATGATCGAAAGCTTTCGCAGGTTCCCAGGGTAAGCCCTTTTCTTTTTGCTTTTGCTGAATATCCCTTGCCGTAAAATCAATACCTACGGTAATCTGATCGTAATACCGTGATGCAAATTCCGGAGCGATGTTTTTTCCTTCTTTGCAAATTTTTAAAACCAGTTCGATTTCGTGATGGATGTCACTGGAAAAATCAGGAAGATAAAATGCACGGTCGGGTGGAAGAACAGCGGTGTCCGGTTTCATGAAAAACACCGGCTCTGTGGGAACTTCATTCTTCAGTTCAAGAGCATGCTCCACATAATTTCTTCCGATACAGATAATTTTCATGAATACTAATGTTCTCTATTATTTATTGAACTCCTTTAATCGCAATTGTGTAATGACATTTTTGGTATTGGTAGCGAAATCACCTTTCATCATCCAGTCGTAATAGGAAGGTTCTGTTTTAAATACCTCTTTCACGAGACGACCCTTGTATTTTCCGAAATTGAAAACTTCTTCACCTTTCTCATTAAACACAATTCTTCCTGCGAGATCTACATTGCGTGTCACTGTGCTGAACTGTGCAAGGAAATCCACATCATTTTTCAGACTATCGTATTTCTCCAGTTGCGAAAGCAACACTTCGTAAGTCGCAGTGGTGTCGGCTTCCGCGCTGTGAG
>CAYMMN010000548.1:0-2101 GCA_964391495.1 uncultured Flavobacteriales bacterium
AGGAATCTGGGATTTGCAATTCAATCCGCAAAATCCGGATGTCATTTACGCTGCAACAACGGAAGGAATTTACAAAACAACAGATGCAGGTTCCACCTGGAATCTTGTGTTGAACCAACTGATGGTAATGGATCTTCTAGTAGATCCGGTGGATACAAATACGATCTATGCCGGTGTCGGAAATGTGGATTCAACAGGAAGTGGAATTTATCGCTCCACAAATAGCGGAGCTCAGTGGTCAAGACTTACAGCTGGACTTCCCGGTCCGATGACAGGCAGAATTACTCTGGCGATGAATCCGCAAAACCATCGCTCCGTACTTGCATTGATCGCTGATCTCTACTCTACTACCGGTATCTATAGAACCTTTGACAAAGGAAACACCTGGAATTCCATCACAGGCTTGATGGAAATTGTTTCTTATCAGGGTTGGTATGCGAAAGGACTTTGTTTTAAAAATGATGATAGTACAAAAGTAATGTTAGGTGGTGTCGATGTTTTCCGATCTGATCAAAGTGGTGATTTTCCATACCAATTGCCAAACTACTTTATGGTCCATCCGGATGTCCACGATATCGTTTGTAGTAACGTTGATCCCAATAAAGCATATATCCTGACAGATGGAGGTTTGTATAGGACAGATGACTTCGGTGATAATTTTTATGAATGTACAGATGGATATGTGACTTCACAGGCTTACATCGGTTCTGTCTCCGCGCAAAACGGAGACCTAATGCTAACAGGACTACAAGACAACAACTCATTGCGCTATGACGGAAGTGTCTACTGGACACCTGTTGTTGGTGGTGATGGTTCCTTCAATGCAATTGATCCGATTACCGATCAGTATCAATATGCTTCTTTGCAATACCTCAATATTGCTAAATCAGTCGATGGGGGAATGTCTTTCAACAATTTCATTTTTCAGAATTCATCAAGTCCCTTTGGAGGAAATTCATCAGCGTTCATTGCTCCATTCGTGCTGGCTGCTTCCAATTCAAGTGTCATCTATGCCGGCGGCGATTCCTTGTACAGAAGTGACGATGCCGGGACATCATTCTACACGACCAGCGCTCAACAAATCGATAGCGGAAATTTTGCTTTGAGTATTGCAACATCAGCTTTTAATGAAGATTCTGTTTACGTGTGTACAGCTCCCGGCGATACTCGTCCGATGCATGTCCTGCTCAGCGCTGACGGAGGGCAATCTTTAATCGACAGATCATCAGGATTGCCCAACCGATATCCGCGTGACCTTGCCGTAGATCCACTGGATAGCAGAAAAGTTTATGTAGCTTTTTCAGGCTTCGGAGCCGGACATTTATTCAAATCAACAGATGCCGGAGTTTCCTGGACAGACATCAGTTCTTCCTTACCCGATGTTCCATTTCACTGTATCACAATTGATACCGATCATCCTGACACACTTTACGCCGGTGGCGACCTCGGAGTTTTTGTATCCGTTGACGGAGGAAATTCCTGGGATGCATTCAATAACGGAATGCCGGATGGCGTGATGGTTTTTGATATTCAGCTGTCAAAAGCGGATAATTCCATCGTTGCATTTACACATGGAAATGGTACTTACAAAGCGGAACTTACCAGTTTGCCTGTAGGTATACACACTGCTGCTTCCCCCATTTCCGATTTTACTATACTCGGCAATCCGGTAAAGGACCAATTGCGGTTCAGGATAAAAGCAAACAATGCCGAAAACGGATCGCTGAAAATTTATTCTTCAGATGGGAAATTAGTGAAGAGTAATACTAACTCTCAAATCAAAAGTGGAACCTCAACCCTGGAAATGAATACCTCTGATTTTCTTCCTGGAATATATTTCCTGACACTGGAAATTAATGGGAACCGTTATACCAGGAAATTTCTGAAGACAGAATAAACCGAAATTTTAAAAAGCGATGAAGAAATTGTAGGAAAGATCTCTTTCCTACAATTTCGCATCCTGAGCCGAAACGGTACGTTTCTTCCCTTTATCAAGAAGAATCTGATGCATCCGCTCCACCACATACAATGTAGCCGGGCAATATTCAATATTCTGTTTGTGAGTACCCGCAACGAACAATTTGAAATCGTTGTTTTGTGT
>CAYMMN010000549.1:0-2097 GCA_964391495.1 uncultured Flavobacteriales bacterium
GGAACCCGGAACCCGGAACCCGGAACCCGGAACCCGGAACCCGGAACCCGGAACCTAAGAAAGAACTACCAAATAATAATTCTTCTTCCCCTTCTGCGCCAGAATATATTTTTCTCTGATACTATCTTTCGCGCTGACAATTCTTTCGACATCTTCTACTTTGCCTTTATTGATCAGCACTCCGCCACCCTGTATCATTTTACGGGCTTCACCACGGGAAGGGAAAATATTTGTTTTGTCGGCAAGAAAATCCACAACATTGATTCCTGCTTCTAGTTCGCTTTTTGAAATTTCAACTTTCGGCACGCCTTCAAAAACAGCGAGGAGGTCACTTTCAGAAAGATTCATCAATGCTTCCGCTGTGCCTTTTCCAAAAAGAATTTCGGATGCTTCGACAGCTGCGAGGTAATCTTTTTCTGAGTGAACGCGAATGGTCACTTCTTTTGCCAGCTCCTTCTGAAGTAAACGTAAATGAGGAGCCTTTGCATGTTCAGTTTCCAGCGCTTCGATTTCTTCTTTTGTCTTTAGTGTAAAAATCCGGATGTAATTTTTTGAGTCTTCATCCGCCGCGTTCATCCAGAATTGATAGAACTGATACGGAGAAGTTCGTTTTGCATCCAGCCATACATTTCCACCTTCGGTCTTTCCGAATTTTGTTCCATCCGCTTTTTTGATCAAAGGAGTTGTGAGCGCGAATGCTTCTCCGCCATCTTTTCTGCGGATCAGTTCTGTCCCGGTCACGATATTTCCCCACTGATCCGAACCTCCCATTTGCAGACGAATTCCCTGGTGTTTCCAGAGGTAGTAAAAATCATAGCCTTGTACGAGTTGGTATGAAAATTCCGTGAAAGACATTCCGCTTTCCATTCTTTTGGAAACAGAATCTTTCGCCATCATGTAATTGATCGTGATGTGTTTTCCGATATCGCGGATGAATTCAAGAAAGCTGAAGTTTTTAAACCAGTCGTAATTATTGACAATCTCCGCGGATTGTTCACCGCAATTAAAATCGAGGAATTTTTCGAGCTGGGCTTTCTGACAAGCCAGGTTGTAATTCAGGGTCTCTTCGTTAAGCAAGTTTCTTTCCTGGGATTTTCCGCTTGGATCGCCCACCATTCCGGTAGCACCTCCCACCAGTGCGATGGGTTTATGTCCGCACTTCTGAAAATGCAATAGCGTCATGACTTGCACGAGGTTACCCACGCCAAGGGAATCCGCTGTTGGGTCAAATCCAATGTAGCCCTTGACCATCCCGGCATTGAGAAGTTCTTCTGTACCGGGCATCACATCGTGTAACATTCCCCGCCAGCGCAATTCTTCGATAAAATTCTTCATGACTCTGATTTTGCCGCCAAAGATAGGCAGCACAAGCGGATGTACAAATGCCTCAGAATTCAAAACATTTGCCATCTTCGCACCAAGATTATCCATTTATGATCCTCGTTACAGGCGGAACCGGACTCGTCGGTTCACATTTGTTGCTCGAATTGTGCAGAAAAGGGAAGAAAGTCCGGGCTCTGCACAGACCGGGTAGTTCCCATGCCCAGGTGGAAAGGGTCTTTTCTTCAGCCCCGGAATTAATGCAACAAATAGAATGGTTTGAAGGCGATATCAATGATGTGTACTCGGTTCTGGAAGCTATGGATGGGGTGGAAGAAGTGTATCATGCAGCCGGACTCATTTCCTTTGTTCCTTCTGATAATAACAGAATGATGAAAGTGAACATCGAAGGCACCGCCAACATGGTGAATATGGCTCTCGAAAAAGGAATCAAAAGATTTTGTCATTTTAGTTCTGTCGCGGCAATTGGTCGTTCTGAAGAGGGATTGGAAATCAACGAAAAAACTGTTTGGAAAACATCATCACTGAATTCGAATTATGCCATCAGTAAATACGGCGCCGAACGAGAGGTCTGGCGTGCTGTTGAAGAAGGTTTGAACGCTGTGATCGTTAACCCGACAATTATTTTCGGTCCGGGCAACTGGGATTCAGGCAGCGCGAAGATGTTTATGGAGGTCTGGAAAGGTTTGCGTTTTTATACAACCGGTTCAACCGGATTTGTCGATGTAAGAGATGTAGCTTCTGCTGCCGTTCGGT
>CAYMMN010000550.1:0-2089 GCA_964391495.1 uncultured Flavobacteriales bacterium
AAAAATAGTTCACTAGATATGTCCGTGGACGGAGAAAGCCAGACTTTGAAACTACAATCCAACCCAGAGAGTATATCTGTCGTCGAGCGGATGATAGACGATGTTCGCAGCAAATACAATGTTAGCGAGGACATGTTTGGTAACATGCTGGTTGCCGTAACAGAAGCCGTGACCAATGCCATTTACCATGGCAACAAATCGGATCCTCACAAAAACATCAGTGTTTCCTTCGCGCACAATCACAATGCAATCACTGTGACTATCGCTGACGAAGGTCCGGGTTTCGATTATTACAATCTCCCTGATCCTACCGCGCCTGAAAATCTTGAAAAAGAATGCGGCCGCGGAATTTTTCTGATGAAGCATCTTACCGATCAGCTCATCTTCTCAGAAAACGGTCGCGTGGTTGAGATGAATTTTAAATTGGGAAATAATTAAGTCCAAATACGTTTTGGTTAGACGGAAAGAGGGAGACGGAAGTCTTACCTCTTTTTTTGTGAATAGTGAATAGTAAAGAGTGAAGAGTCTTTGATGGAACTTATTTCGTCATTTTTCGGTGAACAATTATTCCTGCACGTATTCCCTGGTAAGGAAAATCATTCAGGCCCCATTGATACCAGAGTTTCCAGTCGACAAATTTGTTTTTGTATTTGAAAATAGCACGATAAATCATCGGCTTGTCTCCGATATTCAGATAACCGGAATATCCCCCGAATTGCTGCGAGATTGAAATCTTTTTTGAATTGAAATCCAGTCCGGCTCCATACAACAAAGCGTCGTTTTGCAAATGCTGGATGTCGTAGGTTTGATAGGAATAGAAACCGCCCATCACATAAGGACGGAGCGTGAATTCCTTTTCTTTATTCAGAAAAATATTTTTCCCAAAAGACAGATCCATAAAATATCCGGCAGCATCAGTATAGCGGGCATCTCGGAGGCGTGTTCCGGATGCTGAGCGGAAGGCAAGTTCAAGACTGATGTCCGGCCATTTCTCTTTGCCACTTAGAATTGCAATGTGTGTGGAGAAATAAATATCTCCACCGGCACTCCCTTTCCCGCTCCGGGTGCGGGCTGCACGCACATCACGGGTAGCAGTATCCATTTCGAAAGTTTCGATCGGTACAACATAGAGTTCCAGGCCTACTCTGTCTTCATGCAATGGTATATATATGCGTGAAAAAAGATCTTTGGTTTTATCGCCGGTGCTGAACTGATATCCTGCCAGTTGTTCCACCTGGATTTCATCGGATAATTTTGCATTCTGAATATCCGGAACAGGCAAGGCATTCGGACCCATGAAAGAGGGAGAAATGGTCATGTACTGTTCCCAGCTGGTATGTCCGTCCCAGTGATGAATTGTATTCCACCAGCTGAAATCCTCGCCGGTATGCGCTGTTGCGCACACTGAGAAGAAAAGCAAGAGAAAGGAATTACAGATTTTCCGCATGCAATGGAATCTTTTTTCAAATGTACAAAGCTCCGCGAGATATCATTTGCTATTTTCGTGACATAATGGAAAGAAAATGAACATACATTTTTTCAAAGAAGAGGTAAAATTCCGTCTCCTGCATCAGGACGGGCTTCGGAAATGGATCATCAAGGCGATTCGTTCGGAAGGATATAAACTGGAGAATTTAAACTTCATTTTTTGCAGCGATAAAAAGCTGTTGCAGATGAATAAGGATTATCTGAAACACAATTATTATACTGACATCATCACCTTCGACAATTCTTCGGAGAAAAAAACTGTGGAAGGGGATATTTTTATCAGTGTTGAAACGGTGCTGACGAATTCAAAAAGATTCAAAACTACTTTTCAGGATGAATTGCATCGGGTGATGATTCATGGTGTGCTTCATTTGCTGGGCTATTCCGACAAGAATCCGAAATCCCAGGCAATGATGCGCAAGATGGAAGATAAGTGGCTTGATAAGCGGGGATAGATTTTTATTGCCACGAATACACGAATGTTTTTTTTATTGCCACGAATGCACGAATGTTTTTTTATTGCGGATCACCCGGTAGTTTAACCCCGGTCGCAGCGAGGGACGAGCGGAGAACGGGCGGGGCGGGATTGAATGGAACATGA
>CAYMMN010000551.1:0-2076 GCA_964391495.1 uncultured Flavobacteriales bacterium
CTGAAAGGTGTGATGCTGATCGTTTCTCCTCAGGATGAAATGCTTAATCCAAATGACATGAAATCTTTGAAATGTGTTTCACAAACCTATGTTGTGAATGCCAGTCCGGGTAACGCGGAAAATTTCAATACAGATAAGAACGCATATTTTGAGCGGGTTAATAAATTCCTCAACCAATAAGCTGTGAAAAGGCTTTCAGGTTTGGGTTGATTGTTTAATCTTAGACCTGATTAAAAAGACAATAATGATTTTAGCTGTCGGAAATTCCGGCAGCTTTTTTTTTGATGTATCGAAATAAAAACGGGCTGTTGATTTTCGCAACAGCCCGTTTTCTATAAATTATTTTTAAGATAATTATGCGAGTGATTCTTCGTCTTCCTGAATGGCTTTTACCTCACGGATTTCCGGGACACTGCGGAGGATAGCCTGTTCGATTCCCGCTTTGAGTGTCATCGCACTCATGCTGCAGGAACTGCACGCTCCATGAAAACGTAAACGCACAACCATGTCATCCGTGATATCGATCAGGGAAACATTGCCTTTATCGGCTTCCAGGTAGGGACGCAAAGTATCCAGTGCGTCTTCTACTCTCTTTACTAATTCAGGACTGGCCATCTTCTTGGTTCCGGGTTCCGGGTTTCGGGTTCCGGGTTGTTATTGGGTTATTAAGCTATACAATTATTAAATTTCACTCCTGACTACCGACTCCAGACTACCTATGATTCACTTAATACGCCGAAGCCACAACTTTCTCCGTCGGTGATTTTTCAGCATTGCGGATGGCAACCTGTCGGATGACATTATCGGCAACATCTTCGAAAGCTTTTGAAACCGGGGAGTCTTCGTCGAGCGCGATAGGAATACCGGTATCGCCACCTTCACGCACACTCTGCACCAATGGAATCTCGCCAAGGAAAGGTACATTCAGTTGAGAAGCCATGTTCCTTGCGCCTTCTTTTCCGAAAATATAATATTTATTCTGCGGTAATTCAGCAGGTGTAAAATAAGACATGTTTTCAATCAGTCCAAGTACAGGAACATTGATCTGTGGCATCTGGAACATGCTGATGCCCTTGCGTGCGTCGGCGAGAGCAACGTGCTGAGGAGTGCTCACAATAACAGCTCCGGTCACCGGGACAGCCGATACAAGAGTCAGATGAATATCGCCGGTTCCCGGAGGAAGATCGATGAGCATATAATCAAGAGCTCCCCATTCCGCGTCGCTAAACAACTGGTTCAGCGCTTTGGAAGCCATCGGTCCGCGCCAAGGAATCGCCTGATTGGGATCTACAAGCATACCTATCGAAAGTACTTTCACTCCGTATTTTTCAAACGGCAACATATAAGTTTTGCCATCACGTTCGTTGACAAACAATCTTTCGTTCTCCAAACCAAACATGATGTGTTGAGACGGACCATAAATATCCGCGTCAATCAGACCAACCTTCGCGCCTTTTTTAGCCAATGCTACCGCTAGATTTGCAGCGACGGTAGATTTACCCACGCCACCTTTTCCGGAAGCAATCGCGATAATATTTCTTACATCAGGAAGGAGTGCCTGGTTACTTGCCCGTGTACTGCTTGTACGTGCGGTCATGTTCACCGTAACATTTGCCTTCTCATCCACAAAATGAATGATGGCATTGATACACGCGTTACGAATCAGATCTTTGAGCGGACAAGCGGGAGTTGTAAGCACTACTGTGAAACTCACATTCATTCCATCCACCACAATATCTTCCACCATGTTGAGGGTGATCAGATCCTTTTTCAGATCCGGTTCAATCACATTGCGGAGGGCGTCAATTACCAGTTCTTTTGTAATAGCCATATCAAAATGTTAAGACAACAAAGGTACAAAGAAGCAGGCTGAAAGCCTATTCCGGAGGCAGGATCTATAGCTTCAATTCCGTGGCCGGATCCCAGAAAATGGCCGAAAAATTAACAACTTTATCGTCTTTGATTTTAACACCTTCCTTTTCGAGCAATTCCTGCATCCGAGTAGGTGTTCCAAAATGATGTTTTCCGGTGAGTAATCCGTTTCGGTTGACCACCCTTTGGGCGGGAACTTTAGGG
>CAYMMN010000552.1:0-2072 GCA_964391495.1 uncultured Flavobacteriales bacterium
GTCTCCGTCAGTTGCAGGATCGTACAGGAGGTTTCAATACATTTATTCCGCTTAAGTTCAGAAACAAAGACAACGATATGTCAGCGGTTCCCGAGGTAAGTGTTGTCGAAGATTTGAAGAACTACGCTGTCTCCCGGATTTTCATGGATAATTTCAAACACATCAAAGCCTACTGGCCGATGATCGGAAGAAATACAGCGCAGTTGTCACAGGCTTTTGGAGTGGATGATCTCGACGGAACCATCGATGACACAACACGTATTTATTCCATGGCCGGAGCGGAAGAACAAAATCCTTCACTCAGTACCGGCCAGCTGGTAGATCTCATTCGTCAGAGTTCAAGAACTCCTGTTGAACGCGATACACTTTACAATGTCGTGCGTGATTATACCGATTTTGATTTCGCGACGGAGAGTGGGATGATGATGAATTGAAGAAAATAATTTGTGATTCTATTTTCTTACTCTTTCACATACTTCACATAATGTCTCCATTTGTCAAGCACAGATGAAAAATCATTGGGCAGGGGACATTCGAAAAACAATTTCTCTTTAGTAGTAGGGTGGATGAAACCCAATGTCTGCGCGTGAAGCGCTTGTCGCGGGATCAACTCAAAACAATTGTCGATGAATTGTTTGTAGCGGGTAAAAGTTGTTCCTTTTAAAATCCTGTTACCTCCGTAGGTTTCATCATTGAAAAGTGGATGTCCGGCAAATTTCATGTGTACACGGATCTGGTGCGTACGACCGGTTTCCAGTTTACATTCGATCAGCGTTACATAACCAAAACGTTCCACAATTTTGTAATGAGTCACAGCATGTTTTCCATGTTCGCCGGATGGAAACACATCCATGATCTTGCGGTCTTTCAGACTTCTGCCCACATGCCCGGTGATTGTTCCTTCGTCTTCTTTAAAATCACCCCAGACAAGCGCCAGATATTTTCTGTCGATGGTGCGTTCAAAAAATTCTTTTGCGAGTGCGGCCATCGCGATTTCGCTTTTCGCGATCACGAGTAAACCGGATGTGTTTTTATCAATACGATGCACAAGCCCCGGACGACTCCGGTTGTTTTCGTTCTGAGGGAGATTCTGGAAATGAAATACCAGCGCGTTCATCAGGGTTCCGGTATAGTTTCCGTATGCGGGATGAACCACCATGCCTGCAGGTTTATTGATGACTACCAGATCAGCATCTTCGTAAACGATATCAATCGGAATGTCCTGCGGAATGAGTTCGATTTCACGAACCGGTTCCGGAAGAACTACCTGGATATCATCCTGTGGTTTTACTTTGTAACTTGATTTGACCGGCTTGCCATTTACCAGGATGCAATCGGCATCACAGGCTTGCTGAATTTTATTTCTGGAACTATGTTCCAGGCGATTCATCAGAAATTTGTCGATACGTAGCAGCGACTGTCCTTTGTCAACCGTAAAGCGGTAATGCTCATACAATTCATCCTGTTCAATGGCCTCGGCCTCTTCGTTTTGCATGTCGTGATGTGATGAGCGATAAAAATTTGGATGAAAATCAGGATACCGAATGAATCAGTACACCATAAATTTCATTGTGGAAGAAACAGCGGCTTTTTTCGCGGTCAGACGCAGAAAATAAAATCCGGAAGAAAGATGTGCTGTATGTATTTGATTTCCGGGAATTGCTTCCGCGGATTGAATTTCTTTCCCTGTAAGGTCACAAATGGTATAGCTGTATTTTTCTCCCGGCTCCTGTTTGAAATCGAGAACAAAATCATTTTCTACCGGATTCGGATAGAGTGTAAATGGAAGTTCAGGAGTTTCCAGTTCATTCACGGAAATCAGATTTCCGCGCGTAATTGTATCTCCAAACAAAGGGCGGATCATCAGAGATCCTTTCACTTGTGAATTGTACCAGTATCCGTCCAAATGATAGAACATCTTTGTGTGAGCATCGGTGTTTCTGTCCAGACCAAAACCATACAAGGTCTGTGGCTCATTCTGAATCACACCCACATAAATATTTCCCGCGGGAGCAATCAGCAAAGTGTCGAACAGATAAGTCGCGAAACCGTTAATCGCATCCACGTTTGCC
>CAYMMN010000553.1:0-2060 GCA_964391495.1 uncultured Flavobacteriales bacterium
AGAGCTGTAAGATCAGAAAGCAAGTTAAATTTTTGGAAAACAAATCCAATCTTGGCCCGCAATTCATCCAGCTGCTTTTGATTGAGTTTATTTACTTCCCCTCCATATACCTGAATGGAACCTGCGTCGTATTTCAAAAGTCCGACAATACACTTTATCAAAACAGATTTGCCACATCCGGAGCGCCCCAATACAACCATGTTTTCTCCACGGTGCAAAGTGAGATTGAAATCCTTTAAAACTTCATTTTTCCCAAATGATTTTACAAGATGACTAATCTTAATGATCGGTTCCTTGATCACATGACTGGCCTTTGCTTCCAATAAAGTATTTATGTTGCTTTCTGCAGACATCTAGATCAAGCCTAAGAATTCTGTTATTTGAACGGCAATCAAATCAATGATAAAAATAAGCAGCGATGCTACCACCACCGCTGAGTTGGCTGATTTCCCGACACCTTCAGTTCCCTTTCTGGAGAAGTATCCTTTAAAGCAACCAATCAGACCAATTGCAAATCCAAAGAAAAAAGATTTGATGAACGAAGGCATCACATCCGAATATTCAAGGGATTCAAATACCTGGTGAAAGTAGAGTGTAAAACTCACTGCACCTTTCATTTTTACCGCCAGAAAGGCGCCATACAACGCAACCGCATCACCAATGATCACCAATACGGGGATCATCAGCGTAGTTGCAATAATTCTGCTGGAGACGATATATTTAAATGGGTTAGTTCCCGAAACTTCCATGGCGTCGATTTGTTCGGTAACTCTCATTGAGCCCAGTTCCGCACCAATACTGGAGCCTATTTTTCCGGCACATATCAGAGCTGTAATTAC
This sequence comes from uncultured Flavobacteriales bacterium, assembly GCA_964391495.1. Lineage (GTDB taxonomy): Bacteria > Bacteroidota > Bacteroidia > AKYH767-A > 2013-40CM-41-45 > JADKJP01. The sequence goes on from CAYMMN010000553.1 coordinate 840, forward strand.
AGGACCAATCTCCCTGATTATTGAAATGCCTACCATCGCAGGAAGCCATGACTCGGCTCCAAATTCTACAAGGGTAGGCCTTGATTGCAGAGCGAGAACAAGCCCGATGATAAAAGTTGTGACTCCAACCAGCCCCAGCGATTTGTTTCCGATTTGATAACACTGACGGATTATCTCTTTAATTTCATAAGGAGGAAATAATACTTCCCTGAAAAATCGTGCTCCGAATGCGCTGATATCACCGGCTTCTTTAAAAAATGCCTTAACCTTCACCGGTAAGATGGAAAATGGTTCTTTGGGTGAAACCGATGCATTTTTATTCGGCATACTCTGAATAAAATTATATTCAAAATTAAGGTTTAATCCGGATACTCCTAATGAGAGGAATCACCGGTTATTCTGAGGATAATCATGTTGGTAGGTTATCCAAGATAGCACTTTATTTTTGTATTGTTGTGTGGCATTTTATTGGTAGAATTCAGAGCATTTGAATTGAATTTAAAAAATGAGTGAAAAAACAGTTAAAAGCGTTAAAAGTAAATTCCTCTCTGTCCTTGGTCCTGGGCTCATCACAGGTGCAAGCGATGATGATCCTTCCGGAATTGCGACCTATTCGCAAGCCGGAGCCGCCTTCGGTTTGTCCACCCTGTGGACCGCCTGGATGGTATTTCCTATGGTTTCTTCTGTTCAGGAAATGTGTGCCAGAATCGGCTTGGTCACAAGCCATGGACTCGCAGGAACATTAAAACGCAATTATCCTAAAATGATCGTATACCTTATGATCATTTTCAGCTTTCCGGCAATTACCCTGAATATAGGAGCTGATATAGCAGGCATGGGAGCGGTAATGAACCTCCTTATTCCATCCATCCATGCAGGAATATTCTCTCTCTTCTTTACCATTTTTTTGATGGTGATGATCATCTATCTACCCTACCGTAAAATTTCGAGGGTGATGAAATGGCTTTGCCTGACCTTACTTTGTTATGTGATAGTTCCATTTTTATCTGATATTGACTGGAAGGTGGTTCTTTTGAGAACTGTAATTCCGGAGATACACATGAACAAAGAGTTTATAGGAATCCTCGTTGGAATACTTGGAACTACAATTTCACCCTATTGTTTTTTCTGGCAGGCAAGCATGGAAGTGGAGGAAGTTTTGCAAAAGAAAATAATTGTAGATAAAAAAATCCTCAGTGACATGCGACTGGATATCGATTT
>CAYMMN010000554.1:0-2055 GCA_964391495.1 uncultured Flavobacteriales bacterium
CTTTTTGCCAATGATCCCGAACTGTTGGTGAATAAGTCGGCACAATGCGGGCTTATTCCGGGATTAGATTTACGTAAAATGCTGAATGTTAAATAAATGACTTTGGGAGCATGGACCTTTCTTTCAGTTTAAAATCATCTTTCCATCCGTTTATTTCTATATCTTCGCCCCCTCATAAAACTAACCCTATGAACAAAAAAGTATTATCGCTTGCGGCTTGTTTCAGCCTTGTTACCATGTTCTCATGCGGACAGAAAGGCAAAGTTGACTTGTCCTTGAAAAATGCAGCGGATTCAGCATCTTATGCTATCGGAGTATCCATCGGAACAAATATGAAAAAAGATGGTCTCGAAACTTTAAATCTGGATATCCTAAAGTCCGCTATGGAAAGCGTTCTTAAAGGTGACAGCCTGAAACTTGGCGCGAAAGAATCTCAAGCCGCTATTCAGGGATACCTTGCAATCAAACAAAAAGAAAAAGCGGATAACAACATCGAAGCCGGAAAGAAATTTCTTGCTGAGAATAAGAAAAAAGCAGGTGTTATCGAACTTCCTGACGGAATGCAATACATGGTCATGAAAGAAGGTACCGGTCCAAAACCATCTGAAACGGATACTGTAGTCACTCATTACCATGGAACTTTAATGGACGGTACTGTTTTCGATAGTTCTGTTGAAAGAGGCGAGCCTGCTGAATTTCCTGTTGGCGCTGTGATCAAAGGATGGACTGAAGCTTTACAAATGATGAACGTTGGTTCAAAATGGAAACTCTTCATTCCGCCATCCCTGGCTTATGGCGATCGTGCTGCAGGACCAACTATCGGACCGAACTCAACATTGATCTTCGAAGTAGAACTTCTCCAGATCAAAGGAAAATAATTGAAATTCTCTTCATGAAAAAAGGAGGTTGTTCTGAACAACCTCCTTTTTTTATTTCCTGTTATTTCTGTGCTGAATGATTATTAATCAGCGATAAATTTACCAAGCATTTTTCCTGCTTTCGCGTAAGATTCTTTTACTCGTGAATCAACAGAGAAATCATATCCCATAGATCCGCTACCGAGTACATTGTTTACATACAATTCAGCAACAACAGATTTATCAGCATTCTTGATGACGTTAAAACTGAAGGCCGCGAACGCCGGACGTTTTGCAAAAGCAACATTGTAGCCTGGTTCGATATAGGTGCAGTTTACATTCAGTGTATACTCCGCTGAAGATTCATTTTCCTTTACCTGCAAACCCATCTTTGAAACACGTTCATTAAAAAGCTTAAGGAACATTTCAGGGAAAACATTTTTCTTCGCTGCTTCCCATTTTTTCAGCCACTCATCGGCTTCCGCTTTTCCTTTTGATTTTTCAATCTCAGCCATTTTGTTTTTTGTAAATTCTTCTTCAGAATTGTAAGCTCCAACTTTCAATCCGTCAAAAGTAAAAGTCGCATTCATAACCTTAGAACTTTTGAACGCACTCAGGTCACCCGACTTCTGAATAATTTTGCTTCCGCCACCCATCATTTGTGCATTCACATTGTTGAGCACGAAGGCTAATAAAAGGCTGCAAAGTAGTAATGTCTTTTTCATTTTATTTTAATTAAAGGTTTGTTCAAATGTATCGGATTCTTCAAAAAGAAGAAAAGAATTATTCAAAATAACGATATGGATAAGCAAATTTTAAGTCTTGTGATGTGAGCCCTGGTATATGCTTGAGTTCGGTATAATAAATACTAAAACATATCATGCTAAGACTTTAATCTACTCTATAATGGTCCTATGATTCTCTCCTTTGTCCTTTATATATAGTATGTAATTCGTGATTAGGGGAGGCAAGGTGCATTATTAATGCAATTTAACCGGATTTGCCATTTTTCATGATTTCTGACCTTTTTTGATTAATCATCTGACAAAGAATTTAAAATTTGAATTACCAGATATTAATATTCCAAGCCTGAATTGGATTATTATAATGGTAATTGAGAAGTCTCTATTTTTCCATAAAAATAAATACATTGAAAATCAAGAATATATGTATTTTCTTGAAAAATATTAGTACCATG
>CAYMMN010000555.1:0-2045 GCA_964391495.1 uncultured Flavobacteriales bacterium
TTTTCACAGGATTGAAAAAACCGGGTACTAATGAATACCAGACAAAATTCAAGATATTAATCCTTCGTAACAATGGTAACGAATGGGGTTATTATAAAAATACCATGCTGCGTGATGCTGCAATACAGTCCTTGTTTAGCGGATTGAATATTGGTTACCAGCCTTATCGTATGACTGTAACTTTTATCAATGGTGAATACTGGGGAATTCAGGACATTCGCGTTGTACCTGATGTGAGGGGTATTCAATACGCATATGATCTGGAGCCAGATAGTGTCGTGTTGATGGAAGATAATCTCACTGCATCTTATCAATTGGTAAACGGAAATACGGTTGATCAACAGGACTTCATTGATTTGAGAAGTTTTATCCTTTCGAATGATTTAAATGTGCCTGCAAATTATGAGTATGTCTCTTCTAAGATGGACATCAACAGCTTTACGGATTATTGGATAGCGACAATATTTACGAATAAGAACAATGCGGATCACAACAAGACTTATTGGAAGCTTCGCACACCGGATCCAACAAGTAACCGTTACGGATACGATGGCAAATGGCGATGGATCGCGAATGATTTTGATGGTGGCTTTGATCATGTGACTGACAATAACCTTTGGTTTAATATCACCATGATGCATGATTCATTATTGAGGAAAATGGTAACATGTGATGTTTTCCGAAGACAATGGATTCTACGATTTGCTGATTTATTGAATTCGAATTTCAAAGCATCCTATACAACCAACCGATTTACAGAGATTCAGAATCTTCTGGAACCTGAAATACAAGAGCACATTGAAAGGTGGAGTACACCATCATCTATGTCTGACTGGAATGCCGGCATTCAGGAGAAAAGAGATTTTGGCATGCAGCGACCTGCCATACAATACGGACAATTGAATGATTATTTCTATTTGCATGATACCGCGCAAATCAAGCTGGATGTGAACAATTCTTTGTACGGTTATGTTGAAATTAACACATTGCGGATTAACGCTGCCTTACCGGGTGTGAGTGAAAGTATTTATCCCTGGGAGGGAACATATTTTAAAGACATGGCATTCACTGTGAAAGCTATTCCGAATTATGGTTATCGTTTTGTCCGGTGGAAAAATGCTCCGTCCAACGAGCAGAACCCTGTTCAAAGCGTAATTTTAACGGATGATCTTGCGATGACTGCAATCTTTGAGTGGGATCCTTCCCTGTTGTTTCCAAAACTTACGGTGTTCCCTAATCCTGCTACAGGAGATGAAGTAAAATTAAACAACGAGTATTCATACTCCATCTATGATGCTACGGGCAAACTTGTCCTTCGCAGTGAAAACTCCAATCATTTCAGCATTTCAAATTTTGATAAAGGGATTTATTTGTTGAGAACTGATAGTGGTGAACAAGTGAAGTTTGTGAGATTGTAGATTTCTGATTGATGATTTTTCTGATTTTAGATTTCTGATTGTGGAGAGGGTTTGATTTGGGAAAATGTGACGAGGGACGATAGGGGCGAGGGACGCATTTTTATAAATGAATCAGAATATAAACTAATTATAAAATTGAAAAGCCGCTTTGTGAAAGGCGGCTTTTTTTATTTGATTTCTACAACTCAATTTTAATTTCTAACCACTAACCACTAACCACTAACCACTAAAAAGGCCCCTTCTCTTGAAGGAGCCTCTCTCTTAAGTCGGGGTGGCAGGATTTGAACCTACGACCTCCACGTCCCGAACGTGGCGCGATACCGGGCTACGCTACACCCCGAATAAGGACTACAAAGATCGAAATTAATTAGAAAACAGAATATTTTTATGGCTAAAAATTGATTTTAGAGCGTACCTTTGTATTTACTGGGGCTGACAGGAATTGACAGCTTGTGAAATTGACCAGTAAGCATGCCGAGCGTCGGGAGTAAGGCTCGTTAAAACCGGTTCCCAAAGCCTAAAAGGCAACACAGACTACGCGTTAGCCGCTTAATCCTAGATTAACCCGCTAGCTACTTCCTGAGGACCTGCTCACCCGTTCTCAAATCCGAAGTATCGCATGGAGAG
>CAYMMN010000556.1:0-2042 GCA_964391495.1 uncultured Flavobacteriales bacterium
CTAACAACTAACAACTAACAACTAACAACTAACAACTAACAACTAACAACTAACATCTAACATCTAACAACTAACATCTAACCCCAATGTCATCAAAAAGAATCGCAGTATTCCCTGGGTCATTTGATCCGATTACGAAAGGACACGAAAGCATTGTGAACCGTTGTCTGGATTTATTTGATGAAATCGTTATTGGAATTGGTTACAATTCAAACAAACACTATTATTTCTCTCAGGACAGACGGGAACATTTTATCAAAAAGACTTTTGAAAATCAAAGCAAAGTCCGGGTTGAAAGATACAGCGGACTCACTGTGGAGTTTTGCAAACAAATTGGCGCGCAATACATCCTGCGTGGACTACGTACATCAGCAGATTTTGAATTTGAGCGTGCAATTGCACAGATGAACAGGGCTATGATTCCGGATGTTGAAACTATTTTTATTGTATCCGATCCGGCATTGTCACATATCTCCTCTACGATCGTCCGTGACATCCTGCTCTACCAGGGAGATGTGTCCAAATTTGTTCCGGTTGCCGTTACCGTTTAATCTCTTTCGGAACTCTTCAAATAGATTTGACATCCCTGCGTTTAACATTCAAATAATTCAAAAGATACGGGAAGATTATTTCTAATTCATTCATACCAATGAATCGGTTACTCATCACTTTGCTTTTTCTTTTCGGACTGAATTGCATTCACACTTCCATCAGCGCTCAGGGAACTCTGGTGTTTTGCGACAGTGTTACAACAGCCGGTCAGCCTGTCGGAATCATGGAATCACTGATGCTGGATCCGGGCGGACAAACAGTGAAGATGTTTTACAAAGCGGCGAACGGAAAACTGGATACCAGAAAAATAAAAATCACTTTCGAAAAGCTGAAGAAAAGTGCATTCCAAAAAATCAATGAGATTTCATTTTTCAGCGATCCGACAAAGGAGAGCATTGTGAATGATTTTAGGATTGTTGAAAGCGGAGATTACAGAATTCGTTATTACGATTATGACAACAAGCTTCTCGCGGATGAAGTGCTAAGTGTTTCCGACGCCATGCAGGAAGGGGATGCGCAACATGAAACCGATGCTGTGGCTCTCGCTCCCGATAGTTTGCACACTACGCAAATACTTTTTTCAGACGGCCCGCTTGGCGATGGCGCCAATCTGAATACTGAATTTTCATTTCGAGGAACACGGGGCAAATTGTATCTCTACATAGAACCGTTTGACGAAAACAACAAAGACAGAATTGTGGATATCTGGAAAAAAGAAGGCGAAGAATACAGTCGCTTTGTGAACTCGAGTCAATTTTCTTTTTCAGCTGATAAAAACCGTGGCTTTACCATCGTTACATTTCCCGAAGCTGCGGCTTATAAAGTTACGCTCTACACTACAGAAAATATCCTGATCACCACCAGCTACGTAGAGTTCAAATAATGCTTAATTCACAGGAGTAAAAAAAGTTTCCAGCAAATCCCGGATTGAAATATAGGTCTTTGGATAAACGGTCTTTTTAATTTCCTCCTCCGACATCCAGACAGCTTCCTGAATATCTTCCTCCGCTTGTGGAACAAGTTCACGTTTATCTTCGGAATCCATCAGATACCAATGTGTTTTTTTGAGAATACGCTTTCCGCCTTCAGGATAGGTATGAAATGTTGCAGGCAGCGCTTTGAGAATTCTCAACTGACCAATTCCGCACTCCTCTTCTACTTCGCGCACAGCGGCCTGTTCTGGAGTTTCATCATAGTCGAGTTTTCCTTCTCCTTCTCCCAACTAGAACTCCGCGCTCGATCAGGCCGGTTCCTCCGGCCTGATCGAGTGCGGAGTCTGGGATGCGGTAGCACCCACATGTGCGCCTTTGCTTCCCAGTCTCCGTTGCAGCTCATCTGCCTCCCGCGCTCCCGACCGACATTCCCCCGGCGTCTCACGCACTCACACCCCAATCGATCGGGAGCGCCAACGGCAGAAGAGCAGCAACGGAGAGAGCGAAGCAACGGAACACATTTGGGTGCTCCGCATCCCAGACTCCGCGCACGATCAG